>SLJN01000120.1 GCA_007135115.1 Balneolales bacterium | reverse complement strand
TTAGATTGATGTTATCAGTTATGGTTACATTTTCATTCTCATCTTTCACAGGCCGTTTTTATTTAGCAAGAAATTTTCAACCTCACTTAAATTAATCCGTGTTCAACTTGTCCGACTGCCGGCGGATCCGCGAAAATCCGCGGCTAAAACCCTCTGAAATTAAACCAATATCATTTTACTATGGAAGCTGCCGAAAAGACCACACAAATTGAGACTCGAAAACCTTTCCGCCGGGCTGCCGTGCTCGGTTCGGGTGTGATGGGCGCTCAGATTGCCGCTCATCTTGCCAATGCGGGATTGCAGGTTGATTTGCTGGACCTGCCGCCGGATCAGGGTGATCGCAGCGGCACGGTGAAAAAAGCGCTCAAAAAGACGGAGAAGATGAACCCCGCTCCGTTTGTGACCAAAGAGGTATCGCGGCGAATCAAGCCCGGCAATTTTGAGGATGACCTGGGCCGGCTCGCTCATGTTGACTGGGTGATTGAAGCGGTCGTGGAGAATCCGGATATCAAAAAGTCGCTGTTTGAAAAGGTCGAGCGCCATATCGCCCCGAATGCGATAGTTTCCACCAACACGAGCGGGCTGCCGATCCACCAAATCATTGAGGGGCGAAGTGAAGATTTTAAGTCCCGTTTCCTCGGCACCCATTTTTTCAATCCGCCCCGATATCTCAAGCTGCTTGAGTTGATCCCTACCGAGTTTACCCGCGACGCCGTTTTCGAGAAAGTGGCCTGGTTCGGACGTGTTCACCTTGGCAAGGGCATCGTAAAAGCCAAAGACACCCCGAACTTCATCGGCAACCGTATCGGCGTGTTCGCCCTGATGCACAGTTTGCGGGAGTTTGAGGAGGGCAAATACACCATCGAGGAAATCGACACACTGACCGGCCCGCTGATCGGCCGCCAGAAATCCGCTACCTTCCGCACGGCGGATGTGGTGGGGCTTGATACGCTGAAATATGTCACCGAAAACCTGTACAACGCCCTGGATGACAGCGACGAAGCCCGAGAGTTGTTCAAAACCCCGGCTACATTGGAATCCCTTGTTAAAAACGGTGCGCTCGGGGCTAAAACAAAAGCCGGTTTTTACCGAAAAGAGGGCAAGGAGATTAAATCCATCAACCCGGAAACCGGTGCGTATGAGTCCGCTAAGCCGGTTGACCTTGGGAGTCTCGATGAAATCAAAAAAATCCCCACCTTAAAAGACCGGTGGAAGGCACTCTATGAGGATGAGGGTCGCGCAGGCGAATTTATCCGCAATCACATCCAGGACTTAGTGGCTTACAGCATGAACCGGATTCCTGAAATCAGCGATAACCCGGCTGATGTCGATCGCGCTATCTGCTGGGGCTTCGGCTGGCAGGCCGGACCGTTCCGCATTGCCGACTGGATAGGTCTGCCGCGCCTGCTCGATGATATCCGCGCAAAAGATCATTCCCTGCCCGATTGGATCAGCGAGATGCAAAAGCAGGGGGTAGAGCAGTTTTACAAACTCCACGGTCATGACGAGCAGATTTATGTGCCCTCCCTCGGCTACACCTTCGATACCCGTCCGGATGATGAAATCAAGCTGGAGACCATCAAGGCGAAGAAAGGCAGTAAGCTCTGGAGCAATGATGAAGCCGCCCTGCTGGATCTGGGTGAAGGGGTAACACTGTTTGAGTTCCGCTCAAAGGCCAACACGCTGAGCCAGAATGTGATGCGTGGTCTCTTTGATGCGCTCGATAAAGTCGAGGCCGGCGGATACAGAGGTATGGTGATTGCCAACGACGGCTCCAACTTTTCCGTGGGCGCCAATCTCGGCGAGCTGGCCCATTACGTGATGGAGGGCAACATGAAGCCGGTCGAAGAGGCCGTGATGCGGTTTCAGCAGGCAATCCAGCGGGTGCATTATGCCTCCAAGCCGGTGGTCGTCGCCCCGCACAGCATGGCTCTCGGAGGAGCTTGCGAGCTGCTGATGGGCGCATCAAGAGTGGTTGCCCCGACGGAGACCTATACCGGTCTGGTAGAGCTGGGTGTCGGTTTGATTCCCGCCGGAGGCGGCACCATGCGCATGGCTGACCGCGCTGCTAAAAAAGCGCCGACGAATAATGCCAGCCATATCCAGCCTTTCCTGCAGCAGGTTTTTGAGACGGTTGCCACGGCCAAAGTGGCTACCAGCGCTCAGGAGGCGAAACAGCTCGGGTTTTTCCGTCCGGAAGATATCATCGTGATGCACGAGGATCGCCGGATTCACGCGGCCCGCGAGCAGGTGATTGCCATGGCTGAACAGGGCTACATGCCGCCGCCAGTGGAATCCCACATCAACGTGTTGGGCAAACCGGGCAAAGCCCCGCTCTATACGGCCGCCTGGCAAATGTGGGACGGCGGCTTCATCTCCGAATACGACCTCTACCTTGCCGAACGCTTCGCCCACGTACTAACCGGCGGCGACCTCACCGGTCCGGCCGAAGTCCACGAAAACTACCTCCTCGAACTCGAACGCGAAGTTTTCCTCTCCCTCCTCGGCGAAAAGAAAACCCAGGAGAGGGTGAAGGCGGTGTTGGAGACGGGGAAGCCTTTGAGGAATTGATTAAAAGTAAGATTAAGAGTAAAAGAATGGAGTGATGCAATGAACGTATATTTTGATCATGAAAAACTGAATGTGTATAAAAAATCTTTGAATTGGGTTAGTATGGTTACCGAAATATTGCCCAAAATACCCAAAGATTTAAGTGTGAGGGATCAGCTTGATCGCGCTTCTACCAGTATTGTTTTAAATATTGCTGAAGGAAACGGTAAACAATACCCCAAAGACCGGATTCGCCATTTGACTATAGCCCGTAGTTCTGCGCTTGAATGTGCGGCCTGTTTAGATATTTTATTCTATAAAAATCTAATAAGCGAATCTGATGCTGAAAATGGAAAACTTATCCTGAAGGACATCTTTGCAATGCTGATGGGCTGGCAAAAATATATCCATAATAACTCTGACAAACTGCGTGAACCTGAGGAGTCTTATGGAGATGATGATATAAATATGAATTTCTAATTCTTTCTTTTACTCAAATGATTAAAAAAAGATTAAGAGTATAAGAATGGGTAGGCCATGAAACGCAACTTTGGCTGTTCAATAACCTTCGTGATTCACAACAGCCCTATGGTAATGATGTCGAATTCCAATCCTTTCTTATACTTTTTCTCATACTCATAATCTTAAAAACTATGAAATCAACTTATATAACTTCCACACTACGCACCGCCGTTGGGAAGGCGAAGCGGGGTGCTTTGCGTCATGAGCGGCCGGAGGATTTGGGAGCGGCGGCGGTTAGGGCTGCCGTGGAACGATCCGAAGGTCTTGAGCCGGAGATGGTTGATGATGTGCTTATCGGCTGTGCTATGCCGGAGGGTGAGCAGGGCATGAATATGGGGCGGATTATCGCTTTGAATGCCGGTTTGCCTGAAAGTACCTCTGCGGCGACGATCAACCGGTTTTGTTCTTCGGGGTTGCAGACGATTGCGATGGCTTCGCAGTCCATCATGGCCGGACAAAATGAGGTCGTTGTGGCCGGCGGTGCCGAGTCGATGAGCCTGGTGCCGATGAGTGGTTTTCATTTCCAGCCCCATCCCGGTTTGAGCGAGTCGCGGCCGGATTACTACATCAACATGGGCCTGACGGCGGAAAATGTGGCGGAGCGGTATAACATATCGCGGGAAGATCAGGATGAATGGGCGTATCGCTCTCACATGAAAGCGATTGATGCTATTCAAAACGGGCGATTTAAAGATGAGATCGTTCCCATGGAAGTCACCACTGCCGTTCCTGTCAACGGTGATGTTCATTCGGAAACCGTGACTTTCGATACCGATGAAGGGCCGCGGGCTGATACGTCACAGGAAGCGCTGGGTGGTTTGAGGCCGGTATTCAAAAACAAGGGGACGATCACAGCGGGAAATGCTTCACAAATGTCTGATGGTGCCGCTGCAACGGTGGTCATGAGTGAAGAAAAACTCAAAGAAACCGGAGCTGAGCCCATCGCCCGGCTTGCCGGTTTTGCCACCGCCGGAGTCGCGCCTGATGAAATGGGTATTGGTCCGATTGAAGCCATCCCCAAAGTCCTGAAACAAACCGGACTCAAATTGAGTGATATCGGTTTGGTAGAGTTGAATGAAGCGTTTTCCTCACAAGTTCTGGCGATCATCCGAAAGCTCGGCATTGATGAAGATATCGTAAATGTGAACGGCGGCGCTATTGCCCTGGGTCACCCGCTTGGCTGTACCGGCGCCAAACTTACCGCCTCGCTGATTCATGAAATGAAGCGGCGCAACGTCAAATACGGCATCTGTACCATGTGCATCGGCGGAGGAATGGGCGCTGCCGGAGTGCTCGAGCTGGTTTGAGGGTTTGGGCTGTTTGGTTGTTTGATTGTTTGGTGTTTGAATGTTCTTTGAACTTTAAACTTTGAGTGCATTCCTAAAAGTCGGAATTAATTATAATGTAAATTCAGAGCTTAAATAATTTAGACCTCTTATCCCTCTCTAAATCGTTAGAGAGGGGCCGGGGTGAGTTTTAAACAAAGAAAACTAAATTATTTAAGCTCGTGCTATAAAT
>SLJN01000400.1 GCA_007135115.1 Balneolales bacterium | reverse complement strand
TCGCCCTCTTCCTGAGCTTCCTCCCATTCATCCTGGGTTGTAATGTGATATATCAGCTCGCGGCTCATGAGTAAGTAAGCGTTTATATTTATGATATACAGTACTATCGGCAGACTTGCTCCCGAAATACTGACTCTCTAAACCAAAGATGGACATTTTTTGTTTTTTTTCAATATTCAGAATATGCCCTATCCATATTTCAGCCAATTTTTTAAAATCATTTTACAACTTCCCGTTTCATGGATTATTCAGAGCTAATTCTATGGGTGACCGTCACTTTCCCACTGCTATTTCTGATCTTCACGACCTTCATACTTCTCCGAAATGCTTTGGATTTCACCACTTTGCCGGAAACCTCCGATGCATCAGAGGCGGATTCAACAAAAACCAATCCGCCTCTACACATATCCGTCTGCATCCCCGCGAGAAATGAAGAGCCAAACATAGAAGCCTGCCTCTCATCGGTCATAAATCAGCAATACCCTTCCTATGAAGTATTGGCACTGGATGATCAGTCAGAAGACTGCACCGGTGAAATAATCCGTACGATTGCGGAGGCAAACCCCAATGTTAGGCAACTAAGCGGAAATGACCGACCCTCCGGCTGGCTTGGCAAGCCGTGGGCCTGCCGGCAGCTGGCCGATCATGCAACCGGTGATATCCTGTTATTCCTTGATGCCGACTGCCGGCTCGAACCCGGTACTCTTGACCGTGTAAACACGGCATTTTCAACAGATCAATCCGATGTAATCACTATCTGGCCGAAACAGATTCTGCTTACTTTTTGGGAACACGTAGTGATACCGGCGATCTATTATGCTCTGCTGTCCCTTCTCCCGGCTGCTTATGTCCGCCGCAAACCGAGATGGCTCCCCCGCCTGCTCGACCCCAAAACCCGGCACTGGTTTGCCGCTGCCTGCGGACAGTTCCTGGCTTTTAAAAAAGACGTCTATCACGCCATCGGCACCCATGAAGCAGTTAAAAACGAAGTAGTTGAGGACATGGGTCTTGCCCGAAAAGTAAAACAGGCAGGATATACACTTAGGATGTACAACGGAGCAGACTCGATTAGCTGCCGGATGTATACCTCACAGAATGAAATGTTCGAGGGATTCAGGAAAAACTTTTTTGCCGGATTCAACCATCGTACGGCACTTTTTGTTTTTTTCGGGGTGATCCATGCCTGGGTATATCTGCTGCCGGTGGCTTTCTTCCCGGTAACCCTGGCCACAGGTTCCCCTCAATTAATCATGGTACTGCCCGCTCTGATTCTGATTGCTCTGCACCGCCTGCTGTTGAGTATGATTTTTGAGTGGCCGCTCAAGTATTTCTGGGTTCAGCCTTTGGCCGTACTCTGGTTTCTCCGGCTCAGTATAACCACACTTGTTGATTACCACAAATCACGACAAGTCTACTGGAAAAACCGGAAAATTTCGGCTGATCCTGTTGACAAAGACTGAGAAAACCAGTAATAATAGGTGAAGCACAGGGATAAGACATCACCTTATGAAAGAACTGGTCGGTAAATTTTTAAACTACTTGAAAATTGAGCGTAATTCCTCTCCATACACCCTCCGTTCCTATGAAACCGACCTGAATCAATTCCTGCATTTCATCGCCGGTGAGTTTGAGGTTGAACCGGACGAAATCAACCCGGAAGAGATAACCCGATTGCATATCAGGCTTTGGCTGGGCGAACTGATGGAAAATAGTTTTTCCCGGAGTTCGATCTCACGAAAAGCTACTTCCGTACGTTCTTTCTTTAAGTACTGCTACCGCAGGGGTTTTCTTAACCACAATCCGGCTCAGATGTTGATGGTTCCTAAGAAAGAACAAAAACTGCCGAAATACGCTTCTCAGAGTGAGCTGGATGAAATGATGAGCCTGGTTGATACCAGCGAGCCTCGTGGCGTACAGGACCTTGCCATTCTTGAATTAATATACGGTTGTGGGTTGCGACTATCCGAAATAGTGAATCTTAACCTCCAGGATATTGACTTGCGAAACCGCCGTATCACAGTTTTTGGTAAAGGCAGTAAAGAACGCATACTACCATTAGGAACACAGGCGTCCATTGCTTTACAGGAACATCTTCAATCAAGGGCCGTGTTATTTGGGGACAAAACCGACGATGATGCCCGCAAAAGCGTATTCCTGGCTCGCAGCGGACAGCGCATGTATCCGAGAGCCGTTGAACGTTTAGTAAAAAAATATCTTAGCCTATGCAGTGAAATTACACAGAAAAGCCCGCACGTTCTCCGGCACAGCTTCGCAACCCACTTGCTGAATAATGGTGCCGAATTGCGTGTGATACAGGAACTGCTGGGGCATGAAAGCCTTGCAGCTACCCAGGTCTATACCCATACCAGTATAGATCACTTGAAAACAATCTATGACAAAGCTCACCCCAGGGCGGAGTCATCCAATTCAAACTGAAGGAGTACTCTTATGAATACCCGATTCACCGCACGACACTTCAATGCCAGTGATCAGCTTCAGCAGCATGCCATCCAATCTGCTGAAAAACTTCAGAAATTTTACGATGGAATCATTGATTGTGATATCGTACTCCAACCCAATAAAGATCCGGAAAAACCGCAACTTGCGGAATTCAACGTCAGGGTAGCCAAAGAGCACCTAAAAGCAACAGAGTCAGCCCCGACTTATGAGCAGGCAATAGGCAAGGTAGTGGATAATATGAAGCGCCAGCTGCTTAAATACAAGAACAAAAAGGTTGTGAATAACTAAAGAATGTCCCAATCCGGTGATATACAACCTATACCGCGGCGTGAACGAATTTCCGTAGAAGAATTAATCCGGAGGATTCGCCAGCAACTGAACATCGAAGTGGTACCGCTGGCGGCCTCCGGCGCCGCATCCAAAAAATTTGTGGTTGAAGCCGACCTGCATCGTCCGGGTCTTGCTTTATCCGGTTATGTGGATCTTTTTACTCACCAACGAATTCAGGTAATCGGGAACAGTGAAACCGAGTTTCTAAAGCATCTCGGTACGATAGAAACCCAATGCAAAGCCTTTGAGCACCTTACCTCTTTTGATATCCCCGTTATTTTTGTAACCAACAACAATGAATTACCTTCCGACTTGCTTGAAATGGCAGAAAAAGCAGGTATTCCTGTTTTTCGCACTCCGGTAGAAACCACAAAGTTTATGTTTCTGACCCGCGACCTGCTCGAGGATCAGTTTGCTCTGCAAACTATGGTGCACGGGTCTATGGTTGATGTGTATGGCATAGGCATTATGGTTACCGGAAAATCCGGGATCGGAAAAAGCGAGGTGGCACTTGACCTTGTTGAGCGCGGACACCGGCTGGTAGCTGATGATGTTATTATGCTCACTAAAAAAAGCAATATTCTGATGGCATCAGCTACCGAAACCAATAAGCATTTTATGGAGATTCGCGGGCTCGGGGTGGTTGATGTCTTTTCGATGTTTGGAATTCGTTCGATCCGATATCAGAAACGCCTCGAAGTAATACTTGAACTCTCCTACTGGGAAGAACAAAATAATGTAGACCGCACCGGCTTAAACCGTGACTCAGATACTATTCTGGATGTAGAGTTACCCGTAATTCACTTGCCTATTACCCCCGGGAAAAACATCACCGTAATTGCCGAAGTAATTGCTATGAACCACCTTCTGTCGCATTATGGCTATGATGCTGCCGAGTCATTTCAGGAAAAAATTCGGGAGCGGATAAAACATAAAAAAGCACACCATCCACGTATTGAACGGGCTGTAGATTACTACGAAGGCGATCTGGAGTAGATTTTTTATTACAGAAATTGTATTATTCTTGTGATGATCCAGGTGGTCATGTATGGGCAACGTAAATTTCATGGTTGGTAATCCTCAATTAAACCCCCGTTTGTTTTGAAAAATTACTATTACTACGATGAGGATCAGTGTCGTTTTTTGCCGATCCGATATAGTAAAAGGGAACAAGTCTTTCACCATACATCCGTATTGATATATGCCGGTGCTATTTTATCGGTAGTCACCATAACACTTCTTTCACTGTGGGCCGGTTCACCTTCGGAGATCGCTCTTAAAGAAGAGAACAGTGTTTTGTATGCACAATTAGAGGAAACCCGTGACCTGATTGTAGAACTCAACGATGAGATCAACTCCATTTCTGAGATAGACAATGAGCTCTATCGAACCATGCTGGGTATTGACCCTATTCCTCAGGAAGAGCGTTTGGCCGGAGTGGGCGGTGCCGATTTACATGCCGAATACGACGTTTTTCAGCAAGAAACCTCTGAGCTTTTGCGGTGGACCGCAGAAAATGTGGAAAGCCTGGAGCGTAGAATTAATATCCAAAAGGTAAGTTTTAATGAGCTGAAAGAGCAGTACAATAAAAACCGCGATAAAATGATTCGCATACCGGCAATTAAACCTGTTAACGGGCAGGTTTTGAGTGGCTTTGGTATGCGTGAGCATCCGGTGCTGGGATATCAGCGGCATCATGATGGGGCGGATTTCAGAGCTCGAATCGGAACTCCGATCTATGCTACCGGCGATGGTGTTGTCCGTGCCGCAGGGCGCCGCGGGAATTACGGTATTCGTATCGTCATTGATCAT
>SLJN01000344.1 GCA_007135115.1 Balneolales bacterium | reverse complement strand
TTTAGTGTCTGTATAAAAACGCCAATATCTGCGTTCCGCTCGTCCCAAAAATGCTCGAGTACGCTGCTGTACACTGCGCTTTTTGGGATTTCGCGCGCCTTGAACTTAGCGCTTTCATACAGTCACTACTTATTAATGTGTCCGTGTTCGATATGTTGATGAATCTATATGCTGAGTAGAATTGAATTGATTTATTTCATCAGTTTATAAATTTTAGGATGCCGGAGTTGAGCCGGCTCAAGAAAAAGTTGTTCTAAGCCTACGGGCTTGCTGGTTAGCGGTTTGATCGCCGTAAGCCTCTTCATGATAATAAAAAAGAACATAGAACAACCATGTCATTCCGATGGATTTTCAACCAGCCGGAAGATGAGGAGGCTGTGTCCGATCTACAGAGCCAACTGGGCATATCGCCCACGATTGCCCGGCTCTTGTCGATCAGGGGTATCACCTCCTACTCTGCCGCAAAATCGTTTTTCAGACCAAGTTTAGAAGACCTTTACGATCCGTTCCTTATGAAGGATATGCATCAAGCCGCCCAAAGGCTTGCCGATGCTATCCGGGCCAGTGAAACGGTTGTTGTTTACGGCGATTATGATGTCGATGGTACAACCGCCACCGCAATAATGTACACCTTCCTTAAAGAATTCGGGGTGGATGCGCGGTATTACATCCCGCACCGGTTTAAAGAAGGCTACGGCATCAATGAAGAAGGTATTGATTATGCCGAAAAAGTCGGGGCCGGGCTCATCGTTTCTGTCGACTGTGGCATTACCGCAATAAAGGAAGCTGAAATCACCCGGCAAAAAGGCATCGATCTGGTGATATGCGATCATCACAACACCGACGAAAATATCCCCGATGCCTGTGCGGTGCTCGATCCCAAACGCCCCGATTGTGAGTATCCCTTCGATGGGCTATCCGGTGCCGGAGTTGGGTTCAAGCTGATCCAGGGTACCCTTGCCAACCTCGGTCTACCGGTTGATTATGCTTGCCGGTTTCTGGATTTAGTAGCTATTTCCATCGCCTCAGATATCGTTCCGATTGTTGATGAAAACCGCATCCTCATGCGCGAGGGTCTTCAGAAAATCAACAGCGAGCCCAACCTTGGCATCCGCGCGCTGATGGATCTGATCCAGATTAATGCCGCTTCAATCAATACCACGCATATTGTATTTTCAATCGGACCGCGAATTAACGCAGCCGGGCGAATGGGCGATGCTGGCAAAGCCGTTGAACTACTCATTACGGAGAGTCCGGCTGAAGCGGAAGCCCATGCCCACGAGCTGGAAGCTATAAACATCCGACGCCGGGCAACGGATTCTGAAACCATGCAGCAAGCCATACGCTCACTGGAAAGGGAGTTTGACGAAGAGGAAATGGCTTCCGTGGTATTGCATGATCCGGAATGGCATCTTGGGGTGATCGGGATTGTCGCCTCACGAATCGTGGACTTGTATTGCCGCCCGACCATTATGTTAAGCACGGTCGACGGGCAGATTAAAGGCTCGGCACGTAGTATAAAGGGCTTTAATGTATATGAGGCGTTAAGCGAATGTGATGATCTGCTGGAACAGTACGGCGGTCATGAATATGCTGCCGGAGTTACACTTAATTCCGAGAATCTGGAAGCCTTCATCAAAAAGTTCAATAAGATTGCAACCAATCGGCTATCGGAGCAGGATTTTAAGCCGGAATTGCAAATCGATGCCGAGCTTGAACTGAGTCAGGTCGATAAAAAATTCTGGAACATCTTAAGTCAGTTTGAGCCCTTCGGTCCGGCAAACATGAAACCCGTATTTATTTCCAGAAACCTGACCGTTCAAGGTAACCCGACCGTGGTAGGAAGCGGCCATTTGAAAATGAGGCTATCTCAAAACGGTTCGCCGGCATTCGATGCTATTGGGTTTAATATGCACGAATATCTGCCGGCTGTTCGCAATTGTGAGGAGGGGAAATTGCACCTTGCGTACGTGCTGGAAGAAAACACCTGGAATAACCGGACTCAGATTCAAATGCGCATTAAAGATATAAAAACCGACAGTACTGAAATACCGGAACCCGCACTTGTCATGCAGAATGCAAAAAATTAAGATTGCCTCTTTATTTAAGCGATTTTTGCTATTATATTTGGTACTTCCTGAAGACAGGGGACTGTAGCTCAGTAGGTAGAGCATGCGACTGAAAATCGCAGTGTCGGCGGTTCGAATCCGCCCGGTCCCACTCTTCAATTTAAGCCTCCTAATGCTTTGTGCATCCGGAGGCTTTTTTATTTGGGGGGATTAAATTGATGATTTCTTTCAAGAGAGAAACCCCACAGGCCTGTGTTTTGTTGATTAAATTGAACTCAATAACAGGTGGTAAAATGGACATGATTCCGCAGAAAATACTTTCCGAGCCGATATCCGGAGTAAATATTTCAGGAAATACGCTTCGGCAGGAAATCGGAGAGTCGGAGACACTTTTGGTGTTTTTGCGGCATTTCGGATGCCTATTTTGCCGTGAGATGGTCCGGGATGTAAGAGCAGAGCACTACAAACCGGGCGGTTTTTTACCCACATTGTTTTTCTATCAGGGAAGCGTGGAGGACGGGGTCCGTTTCTTTGACTACTATTGGCCGGATGCCCGAGCCATTGCTGACCCTGAAATGAAGTTTTACCATGCTTTCGGTATTGACCGAGCAGGGTTTGGCCAGCTTGTCGGACCGGAAGTTGTAGCTTGTGGAATTCGTGCAACCCTGAAAGGCAACATGGCAGGTAAACCTATTGGTGATGTAAAAACAATGCCTGGCATGTTCATTGTAAAAGGAAGTTCGGTATTATGGCAACATAATTTCCGACATGCCGGCGATCACCCGGATCTGACTCAGATTCCCAGAATGATGCCGGCCTGAATGCAAACTAATCCGGATTTTGGATGAAGAAAAAACGCTCCATAACGGTTATCCCCGATATTGGAGGCGGTCCGTGGCGATATGAACGTTGCAAACCGTGGTTGGCGGGGCAAGTCTTATTCAATGTAGCTTCAATTCCCGGCTTCGGTGGAATCCCGGCCAGTGAGGAATTGGACTCGATGGAGGCCTATGCCGAATACATTCATGAAAAAATGAAGCGCCTGCCCTCTCCTCAGTTTATCTTTGCTACCGGTACCGGGGCAAGTATCGCATTACAGATGATCCAAAACCCCGAGCGTCGACCTGCCGGGTTGATTTTGCATGCACCGGTATGGGATCGGCCCCTGCCACAACCATTTCCTCAAGGGGTTCAAAAAGCCTGGCTTCGACCGTTGCTTCGCAAAGTTACAGTATCCGGAATGTTTCGTGAGAAAATTCGAAATAAGCTATTCCGGCAACCGGTGCCGGATGCTTATGTGGATCATTTTTTTGAAGAATATGCCCGATGTGAGGTTTTTAGCCAACTTTTCGAGCTGATCACACCTGAATGGTTTCATTCCCTGGAGCCGGTTTCCATGCCCTCCTTAATCCTCTGGGGCGGAAACGAAGTAAAACCCCCGCAGCAACATATTGATGCCGTAAAAGAAAAGCTCCCCTCCGCTAAAGTGAAATACATCAAAGAGTGGGACTATTTTCCGATGATTGAGCAGCCCCGTTCATTTGCAGCACAGTTGACGAAGACGGTACAGGAGATGGCGGCAGGGTCTAAAAATCAGGTCAGACCTGCAAAGCAGTATTATTATCAGGATTAAATCAAATAAGCCCCTACTTTACCTGACTATCCGGCTCTAAGACTCTGAATTTTGAGATATCATCTTTTTCATTGAGAATAATGAATTGAAAATTCCCTTTCCCACTCTCCATTACACTAAAATCATATAGCTCTTGTTGATTCCAGGATTTGCGATATCTTGATTTAAACTCACCATCAAGATTGAACTTATCAATGATAAGATCATCTTCATCGAAGTTGTTGGAGGCAAAGCTCAAAAAGACATAATTCTCAGTTACGGAAAAACCGGAAAAGAGGGAGCGTGGTCTGAATTCCCGAGCACTTCCATGTATATCGGGATTGCTATTGTGTTCAGCCGTCTTTTCATATTCAGAGTGTTCAAGATATACTGTTTTTTCAAGTTCGCCGGAGTGGGAATCGAATATTCTAAGTTCAGGGATGTAGCGAAAAAGATAATGCAGTTTATTGTTTTCCACTTTTATATAGGGCAGGTTTAAGCCACCGGGGTTATCTTCAAAAATATCATAATAAGGTTGCCCGAAGTTTCTGATGTATGGCTCTTCTTGTTGTTGTCCGATTTCTGCCACATCTATGAGATAGCTATCTTTCAGACCGGTACCTCTTTTAAATATTGGTATCGTAAAGCCAAATACTTCTCCCTGATAGGCATCAAAATTAGGTTGTTCAATTTCAATGATGATTTGATCCCATTGAGGGTCATCGGTCTGATAATCTTCAATGACTCCTATGCGTGCATTACCCGCATCAGCAACATAGAGTACGCCTTCAGAGTATGCAATATCCGCAGGTTGCCTGAATTCCATGGGGCCGCTACCACCATTTCCAATAGAATGGGCTATTTCTCCCTCATTGAATATCTGATATATCTCATTTCGAACCTGATCGGTTACATAAATTGAACTATCATCCGAAACAGCAAAGGAGTTGCCGGGTCTTGCGAAAT
>SLJN01000290.1 GCA_007135115.1 Balneolales bacterium | reverse complement strand
GCTATTCGTTACGGCTGGGATCAGCTCGGGCTCAAGGAGCCGTTCATGCATAAGCTGCTGGATGTGCTTGTATGGCAGCTCAAAGAAGTTTTTCCGGAGCTGGATAAGCAGCGAAGCTACATTGAAAATGTGATTTTATCCGAGGAAAAATCCTTTTTACGAACGCTTGGTCAGGGCATCGAGCTGTTTGAGTCGATGGCCGATGGCAAAAAGGAGATATCCGGTCAGGATGCTTTCAAACTGCACGACACCTACGGCTTTCCGATTGATCTAACCGAACTCATGGCCCGCGAGCGTGGTATGAAGGTCGATGTAGAAGGTTTTAACGCCTATATGCAAGAGCAGAAGGAACGGGCGAGGTCAGCCGGAAAATTTAAACCGGCCGAAGGCGAAAAGGGCATCTGGACTCTCATTGCCGGTGATGAGGAATCGAAGTTTGTCGGGTATGATCACCATGAATCTGCCGCTCGTATTCTGGGGTATGATGACACCAATGGCAAGCCCGCGGTGTTGTTGGATCGTACGCCGTTTTATGCCGAAAGCGGGGGACAAATTGCCGATACCGGGGTGATCGAGTCGGACGACGAAACGCTGAAGGTACTGGATGTACAGCTGATAGACGGCAAACATGTCCATTTTGTAGATAAGCTGCCTAAAAAACCGGACCAGAAATGGCATGCCCGGATTGACTCGGAGCGGCGGGAAGAGATCCAGAAGCATCATACGGTGACGCACATCGTTCATGCCGCAATGCGAAAACTCATCGGGGATCACGTGCAGCAAAAAGGCTCACTTGTGGCTCCCGACCGCCTGCGTTTTGATTTTACTCATTATGAAGCGCTCAGTCCGCAGTTAATGGATGAGATCGAGGAGCTGGTCAATGAAAAAATTCAGGAAAACATTGAACGGCATGAACAGCGTGAGATTCCTTTAAAAGAGGCTAAGAAGCAGGGCGCCACAATGATATTCGGGGAGAAATACGGGGAGAAGGTACGTGTGATTACCTTTGATCCCGAATTTTCCAAAGAGCTTTGCGGAGGTACTCATGTACGCGCAACTGGTGAAATCGGCTATTTCCGTCTGGTGAACGAAACCTCCGCTGCTGCCGGCATCCGGAGGATTGAAGCGGTTGTCGGTCACGCCGCGGATGAGCTGCTGCGAACCGAAAAGCACGACATTGAATCCATTCGCAAACTGCTCAAAGGGGATCGCCCCGCGGCAGAAGTGGAGAAGCTTCTGGAAGAGCGCAAAAAGCTTCAGAAAGAGCTTGAGGAGATGAAAAAGCGGCAATCGGCCGGTAAGCTGGACCAACTGCTTAATTCCGGCAAACCGCTCGGTGATACCGGCATCACCCTGATAACCGGTGAGGTAGATGGCGCCGACATGCCAACCCTGAAAAAACTCGGCTATGATGCGCTGAACCGCAAATCGGAAAATGTGGTAGTCATCCTGGGCTCCAGGGACGGCGACTCAGGTAAAGGATATCTGATGACGGCGGTTTCGCAGGATGTCATTGAACGCGGAGTTAAAGCCGGAGCGATAGTAGGCGAACTTGCCAAAATTATTGGCGGCGGTGGCGGCGGCCAGCCCAATCTTGCCACTGCCGGCGGCAAAAACCCGGACAAGCTTCCGGAAGCACTTGATAGTGCGGAAGATGTAGTGGCGCGTAATTTATCAAAGTGAGTAGGGGGCAAAAATCCAAAATCTAAACTCGTTAATTTGCTATCGGTAATCCGGCAAAACAGGCGTAGATGCCGGAGGTAAAGCGGAATTGTTAGCCGATACCCGGAAACCGAAACAAGACCGGCGGATAGCAGATTAGTGATATGTGATTTCTGATTAGTGATTGAATGGGAAGAATCCTTTTTGTAAATGAAAACGATTACATTATATTTGCAACGAGATGGTACATTGTGGATGAATGTTTTCGGACACCTCCATCCGAATTGCCTATCGCTATGAGAACATGGTTGTTCATGGTTTTATAAATCACAAATCAGTTTAAAATGAGAAAACGGAAAATTTTCTTTTGGGCGATTACGGCTGCACTCGGCGGTTTTTTGTTTGGATTTGATACCGCGGTTATTTCCGGGGCTGAACGGCAGATCCAGGTTTTTTTTGAACTCGGAGATCGTCTGCACGGCATCACGGTGGGGATGGCGCTTTACGGGACGATAATCGGGGCGATATTCGGAGGGTATCCGGCACAGTACTTCGGGCGGAAGTTATCATTGATTGCAATTGCCATATTATTTTTTGCGTCCGCAATTGGTTCAGCCTTGGCTCCGGATGTGTATACGCTGATGTTTTTTCGATTTATAGGAGGTTTGGGAATCGGAGCTTCTTCAGTAGTCGGGCCAATGTATATTGCAGAGATTGCACCGGCGAAATACCGGGGTAGATTAACAGCATTATTTCAATTCAACATTGTCCTTGGAATCTTAATCGCCTATTTCTCAAATTATTTGATTGGAACCCAGGTGGAAGAACTGGTTGCCTGGAGATGGATGTTAGGTGTAGAAACTATTCCGGCAGCTGCATTTTTGATTTTGGTAGCTAAAGTGCCGGAAAGTCCAAGGTGGTTGATAGTTGCCAGAGGCAAGGTGGAAGAAGCCCGGGAAATCCTCAATACGGTAACAGTTAATGGTGATGTGGACAAAGAAGTAGAGGCAATCAAGGCCAGTGATTTGGAAGAGGGAAAGGCTGCCGGCATAAGGACTTTTTTTTCCAGTAGGTTTAAATTTCCCATAATACTGGCATTCCTCATAGCATTTTTCAATCAGATGTCCGGCATAAATGCTATCATTTATTTCGCGCCCCGGATATTTGAACAAACCGGCCTGCCGGCAGATGCAGCCTTATTGTCTACAGTGGGTGTAGGGGTAGTCAATCTCATTTTTACAATGCTCGGGTTGCTGTTAATTGATAAGTTTGGCCGAAGGCATCTGATGTATATCGGATCTTTCGGATATATAATATCTCTGACGGCAATTGCCTATGCATTTTTTGCGGACACTTTTACCGGTTATATGGTTCCGCTACTGGTATTTGTATTTATCGCATCACACGCTATAGGGCAGGGAGCGGTTATTTGGGTATTCATTTCTGAGATTTTCCCTAATGTAGTAAGATCGTTCGGAAATTCACTTGGAAGTAGTACTCACTGGGTTTTTGCAGCAATTATCACCACAAATTTTGTATACTTTGAAAGTCAGTTTGGTGGAGGTCCGATATTTGCATTCTTTGCTTTTATGATGGTCTTACAGCTGTTATTTGTCTGGAAGGTTATGCCTGAATCCAAGAATATCACTCTTGAAGAAATGGAGGTTAAACTTGGGATTAGCACCAAAGAACTGGAGACTATAGCGCCGGAAGTAAAGAAATCCGAATAAATGTTAGTGATTTTTGCCCCGCTCTCATACAAGTTTAAGAGGGCGGGGTATAATAGGGTTTACCCACCTCGAAGGTGATCAATAAATGATTGAATAGATTTAATGGGTAAAAGAAAAAAGTCAATATATAGTAATTTATTGCATTAGCTCGTTGAGCCAAATGTATAGGTTGAAATTAAACAGGGTAAGAGTGCTTTTCGCTGGATAAAAAATGAAGAATAAATCACTTACGGTTGAAGATGTTGCACGTGAGGCCGGAGTTTCAACAGCAACAGTATCAAGGGTGTTTAACCATTCACCTCTGGTTTCGGAAAAAACGGTGAAGGAGGTATTGTCAGTTGCTGATAAGCTTAATTATAAGCCAAGCCGGGTCGCCCGGCGCCTGAGAGCACAAAAATCTGCTTCAGGTGTTATCGGGGTTATTATTACCGATATCAAGAACCCCTTCTTTTCTGAAGTAGTAAGAGGAATTGAAGACATCGCCTTTGAAACGCAGCATGGTATAATTACCTGCAATTCTGATGAAGACGGCGAAAAAGAACGGTTTTATATAAATACACTGATTTCCGAACAGGTTTCCGGTTTAGTGATTGCTCCGACCCCTCATAACTTTGAATTACTTCAGGAGTTGGCAGATCAGGGGTATCCGATCGTATTGGTGGATAGAATCGGGTCGGAGCCATCATTTGACAGCGTTAAGGTCAATAACTCCAAAGGTGCCTACACCGCAGTTAAACATTTGTTGAATCTCGGCCATAGCAGAGTAGGAATTATTGGGGGAATTCCGGGTATAACCACCACAGAGGAAAGGTACAAAGGGTATATTAAAGCACATAAAGAAGCCGGTTTTTCAGTTGATGAAGAACTGGTAATGTTTGGCAATTCCCGACAGGACGGCGGTATTGATCAAACCAGAAAGCTTATGGATATCAAGAATCCCCCTACGGCCCTTTTTGTGACTAACAATCTTATGACCCTTGGTTGCTTGCAAGAGCTTCATGAGCGCGGAATAAAAATACCTGAAGAGATGGCAGTCGTAGGATTTGATGATATGCCATGGGCGGTAGCACTCAACCCGCCCCTGACGGCTGTCAGGCAGCCAGGACATGAACTTGGAACAAATGCTGCAGATCTGCTATTCAAGCGAATAAAACAACCGGATCGTTCGGCCTATCATCTGATGCTTAATGCTGATCTGATAATTCGAAAATCATGCGGGTCAACAGAAAAGGCAGTGTTAAGTAAAAACTGACTCGATAGCTTCCATTCACTCACAGCT
>SLJN01000360.1 GCA_007135115.1 Balneolales bacterium | reverse complement strand
TTATCACTGATCTCAACCACCGTTTCACCTTCTACAATAAGTTCATGCACTTGGTCGGGTGTTGTTGAAAGAACCTTGGCGTTTGAGGTGTTGCCACAGGTAATCCAAATTAACTGTGGTGCTACTGAGCGAACCGATACAGCTTCAATGTGTTCAAATGAGCGGTTGATCCATGCAGCAATGGCCGGAGAAAGCTGGGCATCCACACTACTCTCATGCTGCAACTATCGGATGATCAAGCCTCCCACGCGCATATAATAAGGCCGCTTTGATGTCTTCCGGTTCCAGATCTGGATATTCTTCTAAAATTTCCGCATGTGAAAGTCCGGCGACAAGTAAGTCCAGTATGTCGATAACCCGAATGCGCAGCCCCCGGATGCACGGTTTACCTCCGCACTGGTTTGGATTTATGGTAATTCGTTCTATTAAATCACTCATAATTGTGGATTTAGCTATTGGTGCTAACTGACAATGTAAATAAAATATATAGTTTTGCTACGCTTAACCCCCTTAAACGCAATTAATGTTCTCACCTTGCAGCAGCGACTTAAATGAGGCAGCAAACACATTGTTATCAGTTCATGAAATTTGTAACATGCGGGCTAACGCAACGGATCAACTCAGCTTTACAGATCGCATTTCATGAAAATACTTGTTACCGGCGGAGCAGGGTTTATAGGCTCACATATCGCGGATGCCTGTTTAAAGGCCGGCTATCGCACGCACATTATTGATAACCTCAGTACCGGCTCGATTTCCAATGTACCCAGAGACGCCATTTTCCACCAGCTCGATATCCGGAATGAGGCGGTTGAAAGATTGTGGAAGCAGGAGAAGTTCAACATACTGATTCATGCCGCCGCTCAAATGAACGTGCGAAAGTCCGTCGAAGACCCGTTTCTGGATGCGGATATCAATATACTCGGCTCGCTGAATCTGTTGGAAGCCGGTCGTAAAAACGGTTTGCAGCAGGTTGTCTTTTCGTCAACCGGCGGAGCCATTTACGGGGAACCGCAGTACACTCCGCAGGATGAAAATCACCCGGTTAACCCGGTTTCACCCTACGGAATCACCAAGCGCAGTTTGGAGCACTATCTTCACTACTACACCACCGAGTACGGACTGTTGACCGTCTCGCTTCGCTACTCCAACGTATACGGTCCCCGCCAGAACAGTGAAGGCGAAGCGGGAGTGGTAGCCATTTTCTGCGAAAAACTGCTCAAAGGAGAAACGTGTATCATCAACGGGGACGGTAAGCAGACCCGGGATTATATTTATGTGGATGATGTCGTTAAAGCCAACATGAAAGCCCTTGGCGCCAAAACCTCGGATATATACAATGTCGGAACCGGCGTGGAAACCGATGTAAACCAGCTGTACAGGTATTTGAAGGAGCTGACGGACTCCGATGCCGAACCGGAACATGCCGAAGAAAAACCGGGCGAACAGCAACGATCAGTGGTAGATGCTTCCAGGCTGGCATCAATATTTAACTGGGAACAGGAATACGATCTCAATAAAGGCCTGGAAAAGACGGTCTCCTGGTTTAAAACCCGAATTAAAGAAAAAAAATAACAGCTCATGTATCAGGTTCAGCTTCAGAATTTTGAAGGTCCGCTCGATCTGTTGTTGTTTTTCATCAAGCGGGATGAGCTTGATATCTACGATATTCCTATCTCCTATATCACCGAACAGTTCCTCGAATATATTCATTTTCTGGATGAATTGGATTTAAGCATTGCCAGCGAGTTCATCTATATGGCCAGTACTCTAATGGCCATCAAAGCCAAAATGATGCTGCCGAGGGATGAAACCGAAGAGGAGGAGCTCACCGAAGAAGATCCGCGGTACGAGTTGGTGCAGACGCTGCTGGAGTACAAGCGCTATAAGGAGATGGGAGAAGATATGGTGCGCATCGACTTTAAAGCCCGCGAGCGCTACAGCCGGGGATTTGTGGAACCCGACATTGTGGAAGAGGAAGAGGAGACCACGGATGACGCGCTGAAAGAAATTACGATGTTGGATCTTATGGCGGCCTTTAAAAACGCCATGTTTCAGCAGGAAGAAGAGGTGGTCCACAGCGTTGAAAACTATGAAACCAGTGTAGAGATTCAGAGTAACTTTGTGCTGGATACCTTGCGCAGTGAGGGTCGGACTTCTTTCATTAACCTGTGCGGTTCGCTGAAATCCCGCATCATGGTAGTAGTAACGTTTCTGGCTATACTGGAGCTTGCTAAAGAGCAGGATATTGTTCTATATGTAGGCGATGACAGTAAAGATTTTCATCTTGATTTACCGACCATTGATGAGGCTCAGGCTGATTCATCAGCTGAGGCGTGAAATAACGAACCTTTTATTATGATTACACTGAATTCATCAAAACACCGTATGAGCTTTTTTCCTATCCTGTTGGCAGGCTTAATTACAGCCTGCAGTTCTGCTGAAGAAACGGCCGTTGAGGACAAGAACCACGGGGAAGACTTTCGGCCGTACCTGGAGCTTATTACTTCAGATTTTCTCAAAGAACACATCTACTATTTTGCCGGAGATGAAATGGAGGGCCGGGGAACCGGAACAGAAGCCAAAGAACGGGCGGCAGAATATATTGCGGAATTTCAGGAAAACCTGGGACTTACTCCGGCCGGAGATGATCAGACTTTTTATCAGACATTTGAACTCGATTCCCGGAGACTGGAGCACATCGCTTTTCACACCCGGAAAATAACCGGAGAAGATACCGTTACGGTTGATGAAAGTGAGCTGAGGCCGGAAGAACCGGCAAGTTATTCCCGCATATTCGGTGGGGAACATCCGGCAGAAGGGAAGATTGTATTTGCCGGATTCGGAGCGGTTGATGAAGAACGCGGTGTCAATCATCTCGACAAAGATGTTAGCGGCAAATGGGTGATGGTGTTTGATGAGATTCCGACCGTGGTCGAGGGTGACACGCTGGTAAGCCCCGACTATGGCAGTCAGTCCCGGTTTAATGAAGTGATGTTCCGGAAGGGTGCGGCCGGGATGCTGGTAATTACGACCGACGACCCGGAGGTCTACGAGCAGGAGAGCCGAAATGCCGGTTATGAAATGAAGCAGCCGGTGAGCCTGGGTCTGCCCTATCAAAGCAGCCGGGATAGATTCCAGGGTGCGTATATGTCGGTATCTCCCAAAATGGCCGCTCAGTTTTTGAATATGGAAATGGATGAGTTGAGCGAAAAGAAAGAGCGGATCACTGCGGACATTACCGGGTTTTCCCCCTTCCTCACCGATTTCCACCTGGAAAGCCGGCCGGAAGTTATTGATGAGGTTATCGAGCAGCGCAACGTGGCGGCCATGCTGGAAGGGGCTGACCCGGATCTGAGGGATGAAGTTATCGTGATCACAGCGCATTATGACCACCTCGGTATAGGCGCCCCCGATGATGAAGGGGATCAGATTTATAACGGAGCTGATGACAATGCCAGCGGGTCCATGGGAATGCTGGCGACAGCCAAAGCGCTGAAACAGGCAAAAGAAGACGGCAACGGCCTGAAGCGCAGCATCATGTTTTTACACGTTGCCGCCGAGGAATGGGGGCTGCTGGGATCGCGGTATTTTTCTGATCACCCTACCGTACCTATTGAGCAAATTGTGGCCAATATCAACATGGATATGATTGGCCGCTGGGATGAGAAACATGAAGAGAAGGGCGACAGCAGTTATGTTTATATTATCGGCGCGGAAATCATCAGTTCGGATCTGAATGAAATGCTGGATCTGGCCTCCGAATGGAGCGCCGACCTTGAACTGAATATGCGATATAACGATCTGGACGACCCCAACCAGTTCTACAGGCGGAGCGACCACTGGAGTTTAGGACGACTTGAAATACCTTTCATCTTCTTTTTCAGCGGTGTGCATGAAGACTATCATCAACCCGGAGACACGCCCGATAAAATACTCTACGACACCTTAAGAGAGCGGGTCAGGCTCATAACAGCCACCACGGTTGAAATTGCCAATGCCGAAAATCGACCCGAAATTGATAGTCAGGAGTTTTTACGACGCACGGAGTAAAGAATGTGTTACAAAGGCTGATCTTTTTTTTTCGGATATTGTACCTACGTGGTAATACCGGATGGTACCAAGTGACTCCATTAAAAAATTCTAACATTAAATCAACATGCTGGCACATCGGCCTTTATGGAGCTTTTACGATAAATTTAGAGCAGTGTGAAGGCTATATGGTTGTTACAGCTTACATTTTTTAATATAATTAATTGTGAGATGGTCACTTATACTGACCTGTCAAACATGAAATTTTTATGTTAGAGAAAATTTATCGAGTGCTTTAACGTAACATTAACAAGCCACGGCTTAGTTGCTTTAACTTAATGAATTAGATAGATAACCTGTTATCAGGATCAGTTGACTAAAATGGTCTGATGCGGAGAGTATAAATATTTGAAAATATCAGATTATGACCTCAACACTGTAACATGGACAATTGTATTAGTAGGCGCCTGCAAATCAGCAACACCTAACATAGTGGTAGTTGTATGTATTATTAGAGCTGGTGTTTTAAGCTAACACAATAGTCTGAGGCTGAAGTTCGGGTCTTCAGTCGAATACAAATAAAATCCCGTGATCTTTTCAACCAGGTGTGGGAACTGCCATGCAAAGTGATTTAACAACGGATGAAAAGCAAAAACAAAAGGCATTTAACGAAGAGATGCTCCCCCATCTG
>SLJN01000334.1 GCA_007135115.1 Balneolales bacterium | reverse complement strand
TCTCTAGCAACGATTAATGAAGAAGCAGAAAAAAACGGGTAGGTAGTGGCTACCAGAAACGTGCCAAATCAGGGAAGCTCGTTAGCAAGAAGACGTGACAGGTTTAAAACACCTGGTACGTCTTGGTGGAAAGGTTCACCTTCATCGCCTCGGGATGTTGGTGGCTGTAAGGGATGCCATTAAATCAAACACCTAAACCACCCATAGCGCCCATTGCGCCATTGCGGTTCCTCTATCAATAGCCAATATTCGATTACATCAATACACCACCCGCTTATGCATGCGATTAATAGCCATCCAGGCAAGTACACTACCCAATATCAGCAGGTAGGGCGCGCTTATGAGCCAGGCAGTGAGGTCGCCTTCGGAGCATCCGCGCAGGAGTTGTACGCCGTGATATAGCGGTGTGGCCTGGGCTATCCAGACCAGAAATTGCGGAAACCGGTCGGCGACGGGAAAAAAAATATCGCTGAATAAAAACAGCGGGGTGATGAACAGGGTGAAATAGTAGGTGTAAAAATCGATGGTGTGGATGAAGGAAGTGAACATCAGGCCGATGGCTGCGAAACAGAATCCCGTAAGCAGGATGGCAAAGGGGGCCAGAAGCATTTCGGGGATCAGCGGAACTCCGAAGAAGAAGGTGACCAGCAGAAAAATAAATCCATAGACAAAGGACCGGGTCATGGCCCAAAGCAACTCACCTAAAATGACATCCCGCATGGATATCCGGGTGGCGATCATCGCATCGTAGATCTGCCTGAATACCAGTTTTACATAGACGTTGTAGGTCGTTTCAAAAGCCGCTCCGTTCATCGCCGATGCCGCCACCAGTCCGGGTGCGATGAACACCACATACCCCTGTTCAAAGTCGCCGCCGGCAGCAACGTATGCGCCCAGTCCTATCCCGATTCCGAGCAGGTAGAAAACCGGTTCAAAAAAGTTGGGCAGCAGCGAGTAATACCATTTTTCGCGGTAGGTGCGAAGGTTGCGCTCCCAGACTTTCAGAGCGCTTTTCAGCCGCAAGGGTTGGTTGTTGAGATCATCCATCAGCATTACTCCCTCAAGCTTCTGCCGGTCAGGCTCAGGAAGACATCCTCCAGATTACCCGGCCGTTGGTAAATCAGCTTACGATCTATACCATGTTCAATGAGCGCTTCTGAAAGCGAATAGCCGTTTTCGGTGTAGAACGTCATCCGATCCGCGCTGAGTTGATGCACATCAAGCTGTTGGGAAGTTGCCCACTGCATGAGTTCATGGGAATCGAGTCCGTCGAGCCTGAGTTCAATCACATCTCTGCTTGCATTCCGGCGGACCAAATCCTGAGGTTCGCCTTTAGCTTTGATCTTCCCGTGATCCATGATATATAAATAATCGGAAAGACGTTCCGCCTCATCCATGTAGTGCGTGCTCATCAGGATGGTAACACCTTTGCGGCGCAGCTCTTCGAGTTTATTCCACAGTGTGATCCGCACCTGCGGGTCCAGTCCGGTCGTGGGTTCGTCGAGAATCAACAGATCCGGGTTGTTCATCAGGCCGCGGGCGAGCGTCAGGCGCCGTTTCATTCCCCCGGATAGCGATCGAATATCGGATCGGGCTCTGTGACTGAGTTCCATAAAATCCAGCAGTTCATCAGCTCTTCGCTTGGATGTTTCGTTGTCGATATCGTTGAATCGGGCATACACAATCAAATTATCCCGCACCGAGAGTTCTTCATCCAAATTATCTATCTGGGGGATCACACCGAGGCGAGCCCGGATAGCGCGGCTCTCTTTTCCGGATTCCAATCCAAGTATGGTCAAACTGCCCGAGGTTAGCGGGGTTACCTGGTAGATCATCCGCATCGTTGTGGTTTTACCGGCACCGTTGGGACCGAGAAGCCCATAAAAACCTCCTTGCCGAACGTCAAAAGATATACCGTCCACTGCGATGAATGCTCCATAGTTTTTCACCAGGTTGTTGGCTTTGATGACAGAGGTAAATGATTCTGCTTTGATATCGGACACGGTCAGTTTAAATGAATTGATAGATAAAATTAACAGGCATTGGTTATCCTAACGGAAATATGAAAAATAGTGGACAAAGATACGCTTTACATTGATGAAATCACTTGGAGGAACATATTTTGGAACGAAGGGTAATTATTTTAGCATTGGTGTTAAACATTTGTTTATCCTGTGCTATATTTCAGGGGAAAATGTGTTCTGAAATTTGCAGCATTCCAAAACTATTTAACTCGACAGTCAAAAACAGTCCCTTATGAAAAAGTTTATACTGGTGTTAATGACCATGGCCACATCGGCGACGTTGGCCATGGCTCAGGTTGGTTTTAATACTTATCATGATCGTACAAGCTTTTTGATGAGCTCTCCCGGGTCTTTGAAATTCGGGTTGTACGGCTATGATAATCCGGCGGTGACAGCAACGATGAATCAGCCGGATTTTATGTTTCAATGGAGTGATGACGGAGGTTTTACCGAGTTTGATTATTGGGGCGTGTTTGCCGGCGGCCCTAACTCTGGTTTTGGTGTGACGACCCAAAATATCGGGGATTTGCGATTATCAGACTATCGCATTAGTGCAGGGATGGGGGACGAAGCAGGAAGCGTTGGAGTTAGCTATGGATGGTATGGCGGCGATTTTGATCTGGATCAAACGATAACACTTGGTTCCTTGCTGCGCCCGTCCAAATACTTTTCATTCGGATTAACCGGAACCCGCAGTCTGGAACAGGCCGATTATGAAGGGGTTTTGGATTTAGGAATTCGTCCATTCGGATCGCATTATGTAACGCTGTTCGGGGATTTTGCAGTTAATTCAGCTGAGGGTTTTGAAGATGCGATTTGGTCGGCAGGAGCATCCGTGGAGCCGCTACCTGGGGTAAGGGTAACTTCCCGCTATATCGACGATGTGGGAATCACAGCAGGTATTCAGGTTAATTTCGGTCGTGGTGGAGTTAGGGCACAGACCCATCTCGATGCGGATGCCAATCACGCCTTCAACACCTATGGCGTTAGGGCAGGAGCGTATGATCGAAATATTACGGATGCTTATTTAGCTGAAGAGGATAATTACGTGAATGTCAGTTTGCGGGGCACCCGGCCGTATCAGAGCAGGCGCTATTTTGACGATTCCACAACCCTCCGGGAAACTCTTGAGATGATTGAAGAATCCCGGAAAGATCCTACTGTAGCCGGTGTTGTGATCAATGCCACGGCGATGGGGTTGAGTCAGGGTATGGTCTGGGAAGTGCGTGAAGAACTCGGCAAGCTTCGGGGCGAGGGCAAGAAAGTCATCGTCTATCTGGAGCGCAGTGGGATGAATGCGCTGCATTTGATCAGCGAAGCCGATAAAGTAGTTATGGATCCCGAAGGTAGTCTGACGCTACCCGGCTACGTGATGGGCAATACCTATCTTGCGGATATGCTCGGTTCGCTGGGCATTGGCGTAGACGAATTTCGGGAGATGGAGTATAAGTCAGCTTTTGAAACCTTTTCCCGCACCGAAATGTCTGATGCCGATCGGGAGCAGCGCCAGCAACTAATTGACGGTTTTTATGATCTGGCGAAAGAAGGAATCATGGAATCCAGGGGTTTCAGCGAGAGCGAATACGATTCGCTCATTGATTTCGGTGCCGCTTTGTTGCCAGATGAACTCGTTGAGGCCGGTCTGGTCGACACTCTGGTTCGCTATACCGATATCGACGGCATTGTTGAGGACTTGGAAGGCGAACATAAGAGCAGAATCAGCTCTGAGAATTTAATCACGTATCAGCAACCCGGTGATGATGTCTGGGGCAGAAAACCGGAAATCGGTGTGCTTTATGCCATCGGCCCGACACAAGCTGAGTCCGGAATTCGGGGAAGGGCATTGGCTTCGGAAATCCGCAGTATGCGCAACAATGACAACATCAAAGCCATTGTGATGCGGGCGGATTCGCCCGGCGGTGATGCTTTGGCATCAGACCTGGTAGCTGAGGAACTCAAAAAGACCAGCGAGGATAAGCCCGTGATCGTCACGATGGGCAATGTGGCGGCCTCCGGAGGGTACTGGATTTCCATGTATGCCGATACCATTATGGCCTTACCGAATACCATCACCGGAAGTATCGGAGTGATCGGTGGCTGGTTTTATGATGATGGTTTCAGCGATATTTTAAATCTGCATACCGATCATGTGAAGCGCGGAGAGTCGGCAGACTTAATGTTTGGTCCGACGCTTCCTCTTGTGGGGCTGTCACTTCCCGGTCGCTCTCTCACTGAAGAAGAGCGTGAACGCTTTGTGGGCCGGCTGAATACACTTTATGACCGGTTTATCGACAAGGTTGCCGAAGGACGAGACAAAGAATTTGATGACATTAAAGATGTAGCAGCCGGACGCGTTTGGACCGGCAATGACGCGCAGGATCGTGGTCTTGTGGATGAAATCGGCGGCCTGTATTCTGCTATTGACCTTGCCCGCGAAGCCGCCGGTATCGGCGAAGATGAGAAGTTTGACATCGTGGAAGGTCCGGAACCTCCGCTGCTTCGCCTGCCGGGTATTCTCTCGTTGCTGGGTATAGAAGAACCTAAAGAAAAAGACCCGATGGTCGAGTATCTTGAAATGATGTTAGAGCACAGCGGTGAGCCTATGGTGGTTCTGCCATTTGAGTTTTACCACTTTTATTATCAGCAGATGTATAAGGGGGATTGAGGAAGGTAGACCGCAATGGCGCAATGGGCGCTATGGGTT
>SLJN01000236.1 GCA_007135115.1 Balneolales bacterium | reverse complement strand
CGGATGAATATCATAATTTACGTAGTCACTATTACTTAAAGAATAATGGGGATGAAAAACATCATAATCAAAAAATGTATATAAACTATATCCGGAAAATCTGGGTTACAATCTGGTCAGAGTTTAATCACGGAATCTAAATTCTTCTTCAAAGGTTATCGAATCGAATAAAAGACCGGTTTACAAAAACCCTAATCTGCACATCATCTTCGGAATCACTCTCGCTGGTATTCTTGGTGTATCCAGTGTAACCCCTGCCTTTCCCGCGATTGCCCGTGAAATGGATGTTTCGGTAACCGAAGTAGCTCTGCTGGTTACAGCTTTTACCATCCCCGGAATTTTTCTTT
This sequence comes from Balneolales bacterium, assembly GCA_007135115.1. Classification (GTDB taxonomy): domain Bacteria; phylum Bacteroidota; class Rhodothermia; order Balneolales; family Natronogracilivirgulaceae; genus SLJN01. The sequence continues at coordinate 16,463 of SLJN01000236.1, read as the reverse complement.
CCCCGCTATTTGGCGTTCTTGCCGATCGTTTTGGGAGGAAAGCCGTAGTCGTCCCCAGTTTATTTTTATTCGGCGGTGCCGGCTTTGCCTGTGCCTTTGCGCCCGATTTTGAAACGCTGGTGATCCTGCGGGTCTTGCAAGGTACGGGGGCATCCTCGCTGGGTGCCCTCAATGCAACGATGATCAGTGACTTGTTTCAGGGCAATGATCGAATCACGGCAATGGGCTACAACTCAGGAGTCCTCAGTTTAGGGGCAACGGTATATCCGGCAATCGGTGGCGGACTCGCTTTGTTTGGCTGGTACTACCCGTTTTATCTTCCTTTGATCGCCATTCCCATCGGGTTTTTGGTGCTTTTTAAGATGAATGTTCAAGAGCCGGAGAATGGCCATACGCTCAAAACATATTTAAAAAACTTAGCACTTGCTATCCGCCAGCCCAAGCTTTTGGCACTGTTTATGGCTAGCATCCTGTCGTTTATTTTGCTTTACGGTCCGATTCTGACCTACCTGCCCTTTCTGATTGAGCTACGATTTGATGGCGACTCATTAACCATTGGAATTCTTATATCATGTGTAGCCGTATCTAACGGGCTCTCTTCAGGATTTTTGGGAAAACTGTCTCTCCGGTTTGATCAGCGCATGCTGTTGAAAAGTTCTTACATCATTTATGCATGTGCTTTTCTGGTTATCTACTTTGTTGATTATATCTGGTTACTTGCCATACCTATTCTGATGTATGGGTGGGGACAAGGGATTAATCTGCCTAATATTCTGAACCAGATTTCCAAAGAAGCCCCGGAAGAAACCAGAGGCGCCGTTTTGGCCATTAATGGTATGGTCCTTCGAACCGGGCAAACCCTCGGTCCGGTGATTATCGGAGTGGTTTACAGCCGATTCGATTTTGATGGAGTATACCTTTTTTCAGGCGTCGTTGCATTATTGGCCTTCCTGATGATGTGGCTGGTATACCGAAATTTTGCGGAGGATTGACTTGTGTTTTTAGATGATTATGTCCGCTTAACGCATAGGCGAATATGAAATATCTAAAAAGAAGTATATTCATATAAATCCAGGTTTTTGCATAAAATTACATAAGCGGGGTGGGGTTAAAATATTTTTACGCGTACTGCTTGTGTAGTTCGTTGTATTTGTTGCCGGTTATGTATTATAATTTTTCTAAGCATGAACTTTAACCAGTTAAAATGCTGTCCATTATAATTAAAGTGCCAGTTCAGAAAACCGGCAATCGACTGTAAATGAATGAACCTCTGCGGAATGCACGGCGGTGATTTGGGTATGAAAAGATTGAAATTGACTTCAGTATTCCGGTATTCGATTATGCGGCATAGCTGGATAGGGTTGCTTATTATCGCATTTATGGTTTCATCCTGTGCCGATCTGTCTTCAGATGATGCCAAGGATAAACTTGAGGAGGAAGGTGTGCCGGTCTCCTCTGAGGCCTTGATCGCTAACATCCAAACCAATGATGTGGAAGTGGTGGAATGGCTGCTGATCGCCGGGGTGGATGCAGACAGCCAGGATGACCGGAACGTGCCGGCTCTTATTTGGGCCGCTGATCTGGGGTACGCAGATATTGTCGAGTTGCTCATCGAGCACGGCGCCCGTATTGACTCCCGTGAGAGCGGAGTCTCGGCGCTAATGGTTGCCTCAATGGAAGGACATAATCGGATCGTTGATAAACTGATCGAAGCCGGGGCTAATGTTAATCTGCAAAATCAAGATGGGATGACCGCTCTGATGAGTGCCGCTTTCAAGGGCCACGATGATATTGTCACCACCTTACTTGAGCACGGAGCAGACCCGCTGCTGGAAATGAACAACGGCTATCGGGCTCATCAGCTTGCCAGCGATCGGGGCCATGATGATTTGGCGTTGTATATCCGGGATTATGGGGAATAACAGTGAGAGGTTGATGATCTGCTGAAGGAGTTCGGGGGCAATGGGGGTTCACACCGTCAACACTCCGAGGCAGTTCGTATATCCAGCTATAAATGGTATCCGAGGCATGCACGGGAAAGTGTCGGATAACAATTATTGTTAAAGGGCTTTTGGTAATAAATGTTTTCCCGGATATCTTGATTATTCACTCACTCCAATATCCTCGGAAAAACATACGATCAAAAGAATTCATGAAACTCAAAATACACGAAGCCAAAAACCCCAAAAATAAAAAGCCGATTACCATTATTTCGGATATAAAACATAATCCACAAGTGATTGAGAATCTGGCCACTAAACTCAAGTCAAAATGCGGAACCGGTGGTTATGTGGAGGGGAAAAAAATCATCCTCAATGGCTCTAAAACCGATCAAGCTCGTAAGATATTGGAACAAGAGGGCTTTGAGTTTTAGGGTGAGTAAAAGAAGGGTTGTGCCAGGGCTTTTATATGTTGCTAAATAACTGAAAAAACGGTCACACCATGTTTGATTAACGGCGTTTTCGTGTCAATGGGGGTGGCTGGCGCTTTCCTGTGCATCCCTCGGTTAGCCTCTTCTAGCATGTTCAATATATTGCCTCGGGATGTTTCATTGGGGGAACCTCCTGTACCCGGGACTTCGCTGCGCTTCGTCCCGCGCTACCAACCAGTCGTCCTTACAGGACGAGGATTTTGAGTGATTTATTTCCAGCTTTTAAAACCTTGTCTAACCCGCATCCATCCTCAGTCATGTTAAAAATCAGCAAAAACCGAATTGAATCAAGTTTCCATTGATTATATATGTTTGTCAGCAGAAGACGTGAAAGGTTTTAAACACCTTTTACGTCTTAGGACGAACATGCCAAAAAACTGCGCTTCGCTTCGATCCAAGCTACCTACATTATGTCCTTACAGGGCGATATTTAAATTCAATCTTAGCGAAATCATTATAAAATCCGCGAACAGCCGTGTAAATCCGCGGCATTACCCTACCGCTCGCCGGTTAACTCCGAAGCTTCTTCGCCATTGGTTTCTTCCGGTTCCTGGCTGAGGTTCTTTGTCGGGGTGATTCTGCTGTGTTCTTCGAGGTTGGTGAATTCAACGCGATACAGGTCTTTGCGCCGGTCTCGCAACGGCATTACGGTACCGCGATGTCGTGACCGCCGCTGCACTTCGAGATCAAGGTCGGCTATGACGACCATCTCCGCGTTCTGGTCGGCTTGTGCCGCAATACCATCCCGCGAAAAAGAGAAGTCGGAGGGCGTGAAAATGGCCGACTGCGCATATTGGATCGCCATATTTTTTACCGAGGGGATGTTACCGGTGGTTCCGGCGATAGCAACATAAATCTGGTTTTCAATCGCGCGGGCCTGGGCGCAGGTGCGCACGCGAGTGAAACCGTGTCGTTCATCCGTACAGAAAGGGACAAACAGGATCTGCGCGCCGTTATCCACCGCATAGCGGCCGAGTTCGGGAAATTCGACATCATAACAGACATTGATGGCAACGCGTCCTTTGTCGGTATCGAAAACTTTGGGCACCGAACCGGCCTGAACGCCCCACCAGAGCCCTTCATCCGGGGTGATATGCATTTTGTACTGCCGGTCAACCGAACCGTTGCGGTGAAACAGAAACGATACGTTGAAAACGTGATCTTCCTCCAGCACAAAATGAGAGCCTCCCACGATATTGACGTTGTATTTCATCGCCATGTGAGAGAACATATCAATATACTGGTCGGTGTATTCACAAAGTTTGCGGGCGGCAAGGCCGGGTCGTTTTTCGTCTTCATAGCTGAGCAGCTGAGTGGTCAGCAGCTCCGGGAACATCACAAAATCACTGTTGTAATCGGAGGCCACATTCACGAAATACTCCACCTGTGTGGCAAATTCCTCAAAACTGGAAATCTTACGCATCTGATACTGCACACAGCACAATCGCACCGGCTGGGATTTCACCATAAATTTAGCCGGGGACTGCTCGTATTCCACGTTATTCCACTCCATCAAGGTGGCAAATCCGCAGGAGTCCAGGTCTTCCCGGAGGTAGTTTTTAATGACTCTCTTTACCACGAAGTCGTTGCGAAGCTGGAAGGTGAGCACCGGATCAAAAATCTTTTTGGTGCGTACATTGTGGATATACTCGTAGATATCCATCTCATCTTTATACCGGTGATAGTTCGGCAGACGCCCGCCAATCATGATGCGGCGCAGGTTCAACTCCCGGCATAAGTCCTGACGTGCTTCATACAGCCGGTTGCCGATTTTCATGTTGCGGTAAGCCGGGTCCACCACGATTTCAATGCCGTAGAGGGTATCACCTTCCGGATCGTGATTGCGGATATAACCGTTGTCGGAAATCTCCTCCCAGCTGTGGTGCGGGTGATATTCATCCAGATCCAAAATGAGGCTGATGCAGTAACCCACCAGTTTTTCATCATAAAAAGCGCCGATCTGACCTTTGTTGAACTGCTGAAGCTGCGATAAAAACTGTTGGCGGGTGTAAGGCTCCATATCCTCCCCGAAACCACGAAGCTGGAGGTTGACCATCGCTTCAAAGTCCTTGGGTTCGAGCTGCCTCAGGTAAAGGTTGTGTTGAATATACTCTTCTTGCATAACCGGGAGAGTGTGGTGATTAAGTTAGTGTCGAGAAAATAAGATGATTAAGGTAATTGATGGAATAAGGCAGAAGGGAGCAAGGCTACATGAGTTAGCGAAACCCCAAATTACCTTAATCCCCAATTTACCCAATTTACACATGGTATCTATTTAGTGCTTGTAAGAAAAGAGATAGTGTCGTAAGAAAACGCCAAGATCAAGGCGCGCGAAGCTCCCAAAAAGCGCAGTGTACATAGCGTACATGAGTATTTTTGGGACGAGCGGAACGCCGATATTGGTGTTTTCTTACAGACACTATTTAATAAGGCTAACGCTTCGGGTTAACGTTCCTGTCTGCGTTTGGGCTACAATTACATATACGCCGCTGGCCAGATTGCCTGCATCAAAAGTAATGTTGTGTTCGCCGCTTTCCAACCGGCTATCTACCAGTGTTTTAACCTGTCTGCCGGTGATATCGTAAGCTTGGACGGTAACGTCATCCGCCCGGTCGAGTGTGAGGGTAAAATTGGTGATGTTGTTAAATGGATTTGGATAGCCGGCGGATAATTCGGTTTTCTCCGGCTGATCAACAGTTAAATCCTCCGAAGTACTTACCGGCCGGCTGGTTCCGGGTGGATCAAAAGAAGCTGATGACCTCGCCTCAGCAACCTGTGACTGCAACTGTTCGGGATTTTCCGCCCAACCGAGGACAAATCCTAATGAAACCGATGCGCCGGGTTCTATTGTGAAGGGACCGGTTGAGGAAACCGTGCCGAGATCGCCTGCATCAAGGGAGGTTTGCTCGGTGCCGGCCGTAAAAGCGAGGCGCTTTTCATCAACCGTGAATCCGTTCCAGCGGTTATCCTGCGGATGGTAATAGGTTCCAAAAGATAGGCTATCACTTCGATTTTCCGCCTGATCCAGCGTCATTTCGGATACATTGTCAATGGCCAGAGCCGAACTAACCGGTCCGATATGGCTGAAGGTGGCATAGACTTCTTCCGATTCATCATAAACATAGTGCAAACTGTCGGATTCGATATAATCCGCAAAATGCATTTCGTCGGAGAGCGTCCAGTCCGAAAAGATCCCGGCATAGGTGTTGTGCCAGGTCTCATCCGAAATATTCGTGAGCTCGTATTCCAAAATGATGGTATTTCCGTAATCGGACTCTTGCCGCGGATAGACTTTTAAATCAACTCCAACATCCATGTAGCGGGGGTGGGAAGCAGAGGTAAATCGGGCTGAATGATTCCCTTCCCGGTTTCTGAACAAGGATTCTGTGTTGAAATGGTCGTTGACACTACCTTCCTCGCGCACGGCATCAATGAAATGGGTCCGATTACCGTCGAACAAGCTGAGCATCAGTCCGGCCTCTTCGATGATGGAGGATTCAAAGCCGTCAGGCAGAATACCGTCTCCCTGGCGAATGTTATCATCGAAACGAAAGCCCAGTCCGCCATCTGAGGAAATACTTGCGGTGATGCCGGAGCTTTCGGCATTATCGTAATAAAAGTCCTCGAATCGGATCAGGGAAAAATCCTCATATTCACCATCGCCGGATCGATAGGTGACAATGGTTTCGGGATAGGTTTTCAGGTTAAATTTGCCACCAAGGCGAACCGGCAGGGTTGAACGAAACGCATCTGCCTCGACCTGGGCGGATCCGTCGCTGGTTATCTCAAAACCTTCCTGCTGCTGTGATGATGAAAATGAAACATCTGAGATAGCCTCTCCGTGGTTGATCATCTCAAACTCAACTTCGCCATGTTCGCCGATATCCAGTTTTTGATCCCGGTCATTGGTAAAAACCGGCTCGAAAGAAGTAAACTCCAGACCCGGTTGAGGTTCATCGAGAGCGGTGAAAGCATTCAGTCGGCCCTGACCCAGATGATACGGGTTCAGGTGGGAGTTTGCCTCCCGGATGGATTCGGAAGAGTTGCGCAGCTGCATTCGAACACGATCCGGGGACCAGTTCGGATTATAGTCACGAACAAGCGCGGCAATACCGGCTACCACGGGAGAGGCCATGGATGTGCCGGAAGTTCGTCGATAATCCGGCTCCCAGGTGACCTCATCTTCATCATACTCAAATGATGTGCTGTGTATCTGGTGGCCGATAGCGTACATATCGACGGTATATCCAAAAGTGCTGAAGTTGGTAAGGCGGTCTTCGTAATTATTATTCACCGCACCAACGGAAAGTGCTTCGGGGTAGGCCGCAGGAAAAAAAGGATCTTCATTTCCCTCATTTCCGGAAGCCGCTACCACTAAAGACCCCATCTCTGTAGCCATTCGAATAACATCCTGCGCATAGTAAGAGAAATTCGGAGACCCAAAACTCGCATTGATCACATCAGCTTCGTTCAAGGCAGCGTACAGGATACCGTCGATACCGTAGGCGACACTGCCGGGATGCTTTTTGGTTCCGCCCGCTTTAACCGGCATGAATTCAGCATGATATCCGGTGCCCGCAATTTCGAGTCCGTTGTTGGGTTCGGCGGCCGCAATTCCTGCTACGTGCGTTCCGTGGTCGCTGTAATCGGCTATCGGATCGGCATTTTGTTCGGGTTCTTCTCCGGCAAACACATCTCCGGATTGCCAGAAGTTCCAACCGATGGAGTCATTTTCTATATGTTCAAAAATCTCCAGTTCAGATGCTCTGCCCTGCTCAGGATTGCGCCACAGTTTGTTTTGTAATTCAGGGTGATCATAATACACCCCGGTATCAATAATGGCGATAACCGTGGAAGAGGAGCTGCGGGAGATTTCCCAGGCATCAAAAATGCGGTGGTATTCAAAATAATCGTGACCAGGTTCGCCAATCATCGAATCATTGGGGATGTGCTCATCGGCGGTTTGATAATTATACCGGGGCTCGGCGTATACCACACCGTCCATGCCGGCTGCTTCCTGCGCAATGGAGAGCGGGTCCTGACCTCCCCGCAAAGATACATGATAGGTTCTGCTAAGTCGGTCAGCCGTTTCTTCGGCTTCCAGTGTGCTAATGCTGCGATGCCGTTGTGCGTAGTTATCCGGCAAAACAGCGCGGTGATCCGAAGCATGATCACGCATCCAGGAATAAAGTTCGCCGTGCTGATCGGTTTTTTGGAGTAAATCCTGAAGTGGTTCTTCCGTCAAAATGGTTACATAGCCCGGCAGATACTCCGGGGGCTGACTTGCCAAAAGCAGGTGCGGAAGTGCAAAAAGCACAGATATAAACAGTAACCTAATACGTTTCATGTAACAGGAAAAGTTAACGGCGAGATGCAAATCTTAAGCGAGGTAGGGAATTGTGACCTCAGCATACACAGTATTTCGGTTGAAAATGAATCCCTGTGTTTGGCAAGTTAAGTGATTATTTTCTCAAATCTACGCGCTGAATTTGGAAAAACAAATTCTGCTCAATTGCTGCCGACTATCTGAATGAATTAATTTTACTTTATGAAAGTTTCCGAACCGGAAAACGGTCGCCCACGAAAACGTATAGCTGCCATTGATCTGGGGACCAATTCTTTTCACGCCGTAATCGCCGATATTTACACCGATGCCAGCTTCCGGATCGTAGATTCCCTGAAAGAAATGGTGGGACTTGGCAGTGAAGGTGTCGGTGGTCGCCTCAGTAATGCCGCTATGCAAAGAGGCGTTGAGGCTATCCACAAACTTAAGTTGCTGGCTGAGCATCAGGGGTGTGAGGATATCATCGCGGTGGCTACCAGTGCTATTCGGGAGGCGAAAAACGGAGGGGATTTAATCCAGCGGGTATCCCGGGAAGAGGGCGTGCGCGTCAGGGTTATTCCGGGGAGAACGGAAGCTGAGCTCATTGGCTATGCGGTACAACACGGAATGTCCCTAAATCATAAGCCGGTGGTGATTATGGATATCGGCGGTGGCAGCACCGAATTCATCATTGCCAATAAAGAGGAGTTCTATTTACTCGACAGCCAAAAAACCGGAGTCGCCCGTGCAACAAGAGAGTTCGTGAAACACGACCCGATTAAAAAGAAAGAGATCAAAAAACTTACGGAGTTTTATAAGGGATCGTTTCGAATGCTTTCCCGAATTCATCAAAGACATCCTACGGATGAGTTGATCGGCACGTCCGGGACAATGCAGAACATAGCGACGATGATTGCTGATCGAAAAAATCAGAGCACGAGCATCACCTTAAATGAATTTGAATACACCAGCGATGATTTTTTCGATTTGTATGAGGATGTGATTGGGATGTCCCGCAAGGAGCGCGAAAACATTAATGGGTTGGACAAAAAACGGGTGGATCTGATTCAGGCCGGTCTGGTTCAGGTGAAAACGGTAATTGAACAGCTGGGCATCAAAAAAATCAGAACATCGACACAGGCTTTGCGGGAAGGAATCATCATCCGGCATATCCACAAAGAGATGGACGGGCTCAAGTTGCTTGCAGAATATCCGGATACGCGCAGGAGGTCGATTATGGAGCTGCTGCGAAAATGCAACTGGCAAGCCGAGCACTCCACGCAGGTCAGCCGCCTCGCCTTAAAACTTTTTGATGAATTTCGTTCCGAGCATCAACTTGAAGATTCGGACCGGGAGCTTCTGGAGTATGCGGCAATGATGCATGATATCGGCTATCATATCTCCCACCGGAAACATCACAAACATGCCCTTTATTTGATCTTGCATTCGGATCTTCGCGGATTTAATGAGGAAGAAATTCAAATCATGGCGCATGTGGCACGGTATCATCGAAAATCAGTGCCGAAGAAGAGCCATGATTTGTATATGGAGCTGCCGGCGGAGAAAAGGGAAAAAATCAACAAATTATCAGGCATTCTGCGGGTCGCCGATGGTTTGGATCGCAGTCATTTTCAAAATGTGATCGACCTGGAAATCAACAGGGATAAAGGGGTTCACATGCACATCAGCACACAAAATGACCCGGAGCTTGAGATTTGGGGAGCATCAAACAAAAAGGAGTTGTTTGAAGAAATGGTGGGTCAGCCCGTCAAAATTACCGGTAAATCGCTGCATGCGGAACAGCCGGTGAGGTGATGGTACAGCTGTACTAACTTTGCGAGACATGCTGAGTTTTTTGGCCGGAATTTTCCTCAGCGCGTTCACTCAGATATTCATCCCGCAGGCGCAATCCTTTTTGGATGCCGAAATAAGCGCCGAACATGCTCCCGGCGGTAATCAGAACAGAGAAAAACAGCTGAGCCTGAAGCAAGTCAAAACGTTCGGTGATGTGGGTGAAAAACAGCGTGGGCAGCACGAGAATAAAGCCAATCAGGTAGGGAAAAAACTCCATGTCCAGCGCTTTTTTGCAAAATCGCCGCGAAATCACAAAACTGAGATTGATGAAGACCAGAGTAAATCCGGCCGTAAAAGAGGTGCCTAACCAGCCTTCCCGTTCTACAAAGGGAATTAATTCCTGAGTGAAAAAGAAAATAATTACGCCAAGAAAAAGGGTAGCATTACCATAGGCGAAAGCACGAGGGGTGCTCTGCATAAGATAAATAATGATTTAGTTAAAATTACAGTGATTGTGATTTCGGCACAGGACGGGCTTATAACGCAGAAATCACGGTTTTGACATCCATTCTTCAGGATCAAAATGATCGGCGCTTCCCTCGCTGATCATAAAGAAGAGAACCTGGCCATTTAAGGTGTCGTCATCTCCGGATTTTCCAATGACATCGCCTTCTTCGAGAACCGTATTCCGGCTGACGCTTACTTCACTGAGGTTGCCATAAACGGTGTTGAATCGACCGTGGTTGACAAAAACCGTGTTTCCGTACCCAGGCATGGGTCGAACGGCAAAGACATACCCATCATGGACCGCCTTAACGTCATTGCGGGCAGAAGTGGAAATCTGGACGCCGGGGTTATAAATACGGGTCCCGTAAAGCGGGTTTTCCCGGTCACCAAATTGTTCGGAAATTGTCCCTTCACTTACGGGCCACGGCAGGGCACCTCTGCGTTCTTCAAAACGGTTGCCAATATCTTCGAGCTCGGCTTCTCCGGGAAGATCAGCGCTGCTTCCGGCTGATGCAGAAGAACCACCCCGAATATTGTCAGCATCGGCCATTTGCTGTTCGCGGCGCTCTTCAAGCTCTCGGCGGCGTTCTTCTTCGGCTTCCTGAATTTCCATTTCTTCTTCAATCAGAGAGGCGAGCGTGCTTTCGAGTTCCTGCGCTTCCATTTCCCGGGCTGTTTTACTTTCCTCCAGTCGTTCGCGGTCTTCCTGTAGTTCAGCAATTTGCTCTTCCTGACGCGCTTTCGCTTGTTCGAACTCCTCTTGTTCCCGTTCGGTTTCCCGGATATTATTGGCTACACGCTCACGGGCTTCTTCGAGCTCCTGCTCTTCACGGCGCAACTCTTCCTCTTTTTCTTCGATCTGACGGGCTTGTCGTTGCCGGTGTTCTTCAAATTCGTTGAGGTAACGGGCACGAATCAACATTTGGTTGAGCGATCCGGCGGAAAGGATTAATGCAAGATTGCTTGTTCGTCCGTGTTTATAGACGTAGGTGAGCGTTTCTTTGTACTGCTCGATCAGGTGGTCGAGGTCATCACGCAGCTGCTGAATGCTTTCCTGAAGTATTCCGAGCTCATCTTCAAGCTGATCCCGTTCTTTGTGCTTGTTGGCGATGAGCGCATCCCGAAGAGAAATTTCACGCTGGGTATTCTGATACTGTTGATACAGCTCCTCATAAGCATCTTCAGCTTCGCTTATTTCCTGCTGGACCGACTCAATTTGTTGCTGAAGCCCGTCAATTTCGCTTCGGGTTTGATCCTGGCGATCTTCAAGCTCTTCGCGCATCTGCCTGAAGTTTTGGCCATCTACTGTTTCCCAGAACCCAGAAGCCAAAATAAAGAGCGTTATAAATGCCGCTATAGCGTGTCTCATACGCGCCGGATTGATATATCGGATGGTATTTCCGGATCAAAATTCAGATCACCGGGATTGGACGTTACCGACCGAAGTTGCAAAAAAATACTTGTTTCGCGATCCGAACTCAAAATCTGCATCCGAACAGGTAGTTTGTATCCATCAAAATCTTCGTAGCGTTCGAAGTTTATCTCCGAAAACGCATGATCCCGGTCATCCGGAAAAGTTATTTGTTGAAGTGTCCGGTCCTCTTTGTTGAAGAAATAACGCACATCTTCCGGAGAGATTAAGACAAATGAGGTTTCACTTTCAAAGAGGCTGTATGCCGCAGCATTTTCAAATTCAGGTTGAATCGTTTCCAACAAGTTGATAGCAGTGATGCCGTGCAGGTAGTAATCCGAGGCTTGTGCGTGTGACATTTTGTAGGCTTCGCTTTCAAGCCGGTCGTAAATCAGAACCGAATCCTTGTCGGCGAGCATGCGCCCACCTTCGATTCCGACGCCGCCTCGAACGGTAAATAAAGACTGATTGCGGTCGGCTTTGAAATCCACCGTAGCACGGTCGCTTCCCTGAGGCGAGCTGATTTGAGCTCTGGCACGTCCTTCAATAGCATCGAGGCGATTTTCGTAGTAGGGTAACGTTGCGATGAAATCCTCTGCGGACTTTTCGGTGGACTTGTAGTCTTCGTCCAAATCTTCGGGGACAAACTGCAACGGAGCACAGCTCTGCAATAGCAGGATGCCTGCAAATGCCATCAAGTAAAAATAAAAGGTTCGGGTAGTCAAAGGCTTCGGAGAATTAAGCCCCGGAAATTCGTTCTTCCAGGTGTGTTTTGGACTCGTCTTCCTCTAACGCCCGACTCCACCATTTTCGGGCCTTTTCTTCATCACCGAGTTCTTTGTAGACATCGCCCATGTGCTCTTTTACCGTAGCACTTGCTTCTCCGGTATCCAGAGATTTTTGGATGTAGTTTTTAGCCTCTTCGTAATCGCCTAATTTGAAATAGATCCAGCCCATGGTATCAAGGTAGGCGGCGTTTTCCGGTTCCATTTGCAGGGCGCGCTGGGAAAATTCTTTGGCCTTTTCAAGGTCTTCGTTTTCTTCGGCCATGTAGTAGGCGAAGTTGTTTAGCGCAACATCGTTGTTTTCATCGAGGTCGATGGCGTTGTTGTAGGCTTCACGAGCTTCCTCCCAATTGTCTTTCGCCGAGTAGGCGTCTCCCAGGGAGCCGAATATCATCGAGCGCATGTTCGCGCGTGATGGCATTTCTGCGGCATCCTTAAGCCACTCTACGGCTTCCTCGTAATAATCACCAAGTAAAAAGGCGGAGCCGGTAAAGAATTTGATGAGGGCGTCATCCGGGACGTGTTCGTTGGCCTCTTTGCCTACTTCGATTGCCTCCTCATAATCTTCCTCCATATACAGAGCTTGCAGGCGCTGTTGCCAGGCGGAAGAGTTATCCGGCATCAGTTTCGTGGTTTCGGTAAGGTGGTACCGAACGTTTTCCCATTCTTCAATCAACTCATAAAACTCGGCGGCCAGCACGTGTGAATGCCCTTCGTCCGGATGCTGGGTTGCAATGGTATCAACAACCTCTCGTGTGGTTTCCTCCAGGTAGTCATTATCCTGATCGGAGGCAAACCGGGATAACAAAAATTGCCCGATTTCCAGCTTATGTTGATGCTCTACCAACGTATCAGAGGCGACGGATTTCAGAATTTCGCCGCCTTTCTCATATTCCTCTTCCTCCAGATACAGATCAGCGAGGTTGACGAGGGTTTCAGGATCATCCGGGTTGCGTTCCAGAGCTTCGTTAATCGCCTCAAAAGCCTTCTCGGATTCCCCGATCTGTAAATAATACTGACTCAGCGTCTGGATGATATTCAGGTTTCCGGGCTCCAGTTCCCGGATATTTTCAAGCTGCTCGATGGCTCCTTCTTCATCCTCAAGTGATGAGTAGTTCTGAAACTTCTGATAAAATATTTGCCGCTGAGGCCCGGCACGATTAATAATTTCCTTGTAAGCTTCATTCGACTTCTCATAATCGGCATTTCGGGAATGCAGACTTGCCAGCCGGTAATAGGTGTTGATATCATCGGGGTGATGCTCCAGAATGGCCCGATAGGTCTCCTCGGCTTTATCATCCTGATTGTCCCTGCTATAAGCTTCGGCAAGCGTGCTTAGATACCACTTGGATTCCGGCTCCTTTTCTACCGCGAGATTGGCATAGTAAATCGCATCACCATAGTCTCCGTTGGATAGGTGCGCGTCAGCGAGTGCGTAATTGACACCGGCAGATTCCGATAAAAATTGGTGAGCCGACGACAAATATTGGATGGCTTCTTCGTATTCGCCGGATTCGTGCTTGGATATCCCCCGTACGTATACCGATTCGGCTTCCCGGATCTGCCGATCCGTAACTTCAACGGTGTCTTCTTCCTGCTCAGGGGCTTCGTCGGCCGTTTCTTCAATGGTAGAACATGCCTGAAACAGGATCAAGGAAAATATAAGGAGTAATAAACGCTTCATTTTTGCAATCTATATAGAAAACCGGAATCTTGAAAGGGCTTGCACTGATCACAACGGAAAGGCCGGGGATTTCATTCTGTTATACCGTTACGCCAGGTAGTTAATTGTTCAAAGGCCGTACACATCCGCGAGCCGTACCAGCTGAACCACTCTCCGTCGACCAGTTCAATTCGGGCGTTCGGACATACCTGCCTGATTTCTTCTTTATGTTTTTCTTTGAACGGAAAGGGTTCTGAGCTTAGCAAAATCAACTCAGGTTGAAGCCGGCCCAATGCATCCAATGGGAGTTCGGGATATCGCTGCAAATCGGATAGCATGTTGGTTAACCCCCAATGCGTCATTACATCGCTGATGTAGGTGTCACCGCCAATGCTCATCCAAGGGTCTTTCCAAATGTAATAAACCGTATTTATCGGATACCAGATATCTCTGCGATTCAGCAGTTCGGAAATCCCGGAACTCAATTGGTGCGCCCGTTCATTTTTACCTGCCAGCTTGCCCAGTTTCTCAACCCAGTTAAGGGCCTGCTCCACATTGCTGATTTCGGTAACCGTAACCGGACAAAATTCCCTGATCTGATCAACATGCTCCTTCTCATTTTCCTCTTTGTTGGCAATGACCCAATCCGGCCTGGCTTCTTTGATTTTTTCAATACGCGGATTTTTGGTCCCGCCGATGATGGGAATTTGTTCTACCCGGCCTTCGGGGTGAACGCAAAAACGGGTGCGCCCGACGATGCGATCTTCGAGTCCGAGATCAAAAAGCAGCTCGGTCAGGCTGGGGACCAACGATACGATGCGTTTCGGATAATCGGATTTTGTCATGAAAAACGGGAAATGATACGTTTTACCTGTCCGGCATAAACACTGCCAAACAAGTTGACATGAACCAGTAACGGGTAGAGGTTGTAGATGTCTTTTCGTTCATCAAAGCCGGGTTGAAGGGGCCATGCGGCATGGTAGGCCTGATAGAAATTCCGCCCGAAACCGCCGAATAAATAGGTGAAAGCGAGTTCAATCTCCCGGTTGCCGAAATATACGGCCGGATCAAAAATGGCCGGCTCGCCGGAACCGGTGGCAAATTGGTTGCCACCCCATAAATCTCCGTGGAGCAGACTGGCGGGTTCATCGGCGAGGATATCCGGCAGGCGTTGATATAACGCTTCAAAGGATTTTCGGTCCCGGCTGTCCAGTAAGCCACTGTCCATGGCCATTTTTAGTTGGGGACCGAAGCGCTGGTTGATCAGAAAATCTATCCAGTTTTCATGGGGATCGTTATACTGCGGCAGCCTTCCGATGTAATTGTCGTGATCCAGCCCATACGTATCCGAAGTGTGTTGATGAAGGGCTGCCAGGCCCTCGCCGAGTTTCGTGTCCGTTTCTGAAGTGGAGCGGCCTTCATCGAGGTATTCCAGAATCAGATAACTGAGTCCGGCTTCAGGAATTTTATCATGACGTAGCGGAGCAGGAATTTTAAGCCCGGAGTCGGCATCAGAAAGCAGGCTAAGACCGCGCTCTTCAACGACAAACATATCATAGAGCTCTGCGGAATTCCACTTGACGAACAGCGATTCTCCGTTGTTCAGATCTATCCGCGCCGCTTGATTTATGCTCCCCCCGCCGGATGCAGATACGTTCGAAATTCCTGCAAATTCGGCCTCTATGGTTGATTGAAGCTGCTCGGGTAGTCTCATTTTTCGACGTGCTGTTTTAGTTGATCAAGCAGGTTTCGGCAGCTGCGTTGAACAACATCAAAGACGTGATAAAATCCATTAATGCCGCCATAATAGGGGTCGGGCACCTCATCGTCATCGGGTTGCGGATCGAAGTCACGAAGCATATAGATTTTTTCATGATGATGCTCGCCTCCGGCCAGGTGCTTGATGTTATGGTAGTTTTGGCGATCCATGGCCAATACGAGGTCGTAATAATCCAGGTCGGAAGCCTCAAACTTGCGGGCGGTGGAAAGCAATTTTACTCCGTATTCCTCTGCAACTTTTCGTGATTTGCTGTTGGCGGGCTCACCCACGTGATAAGCGGCCGTGCCGGCAGAGTCGATTTCAAAATAGCTGCCCAGTGATTGTTGCAAAACTTCATGCTGCATAACCCCTTCAGCCGTAGGACTTCGGCAGATGTTACCGAGGCAGACAAAACAAACTCGGTAAGGATTTTCGGTGGTGATTTTTCGAATAGATTGAATCGTAGGTTCAGCCATATAAATTACGGATTAGGTTCAATTTCCTCAGGGAGTTGTGGTGCAGAATCACTGCCGATGTGGTGCCGGGCTTGTATGACCGCTTCGGTAAGTTCGCTTTCGGGGTATAATTCAAGAAACTCGTTGTAAACTTCTTCGGCTTTATCGGTTTCTTCCAGTTCATAGTCGTACAAAAACCCGGCAAGAAAAAGCGATCGCTGAGCAACATGGTGGTCTTCGTAGTTTTCCTGTACGCTTCTTAAATGTCGAATGGCTCCGGAGGGATCTCCAAGCATCTCAGCACTAATAACCCCGGCCTGAAATAAAAACTCAGG
>SLJN01000227.1 GCA_007135115.1 Balneolales bacterium | reverse complement strand
GATGAAAGATGTTTCCGCATGCCGCTTTTGGTGAATTCTTTATTGCAAAAGACGCATTCACCTTTTGTTCTTTTCTTTGCTGCCATGTGACTCCGGTTTTCTTTTGTTAAATATTAATCTGTTGAAGATATCAGAGATGAAGCTCTTTTAAAACAGAGGGGAAGCAGCTTCAAATCCTAATCGTCTTCTCCCGAATCCGTGTTTTACCCGCGTCAATCTGCGGTTTAACGCGTCTTTTGCATAAATCAGGTATTGTGCCACGGGTCGTCCTCCCACGGGACTCCTGTGTAGCCTTGGGTCAATAACCCAACATTCCACCACTCCAATCCCCTCCTCTGCGTTCTCAGCGAGTAACCTTGTAAGCTCTGCGGTTTCTTCTCCCCCTCTCATTCATTAAAAAACAACTGCTCGTCCACCTCCTGCACCAGCCGCCAGGTGAGGGTGTTGGAGTCGAATACAATGTGGAAGTAGCGGCTCTCTTCGGTCTTGAGCACGTAGTGGTAGTGGTGGCCCTGCCCGACCCGTTGGGTGGTGCTCTGCCGGATGCGGGCGACTCTGTGGGTCTGACCGTCGTGCGTCTCAAATCGGTACGGGGTAATGCGGTGCGGTAGCTTCGGGTTTTGGAAGCCCCTCATTACATTCAGCACATTAATGGCCGGGTAATTTTTCTTTGAATTCATAGCGGAGATTTTTACCATAATATACACATATATCACACATATATTCAATCTTCGGAATGATGTAATGAACCCAAATACCGGTTTCGACTACGACCTTGAGCAGGATGTCCATCGCATCACGCTGTACAGCACTGTGGCGCGCAATCATCAGCACGCCGGGTTTAAAAAGCGGATGTACCTGCATCTGGATATGAACTGCTTCTACGCTCAGGTGGAGCAGCGGGCGTACAACCTGTATGGGTTGCCGCTGGCGATGGGCGGCTGGCGCAAACCCGACGGCACCCCGCGCGGGATTGTCGCCACGGCGAGCTACGAGGCGCGGGCACTCGGCATTGAAACCGCCATGAGCGCCCTGGACGCGCAGCAAATCTGTCCGTATGTGGTGTTCATGCAGATCGACTACGACAAATACAAAGGGATCAGCCGGGAGCTGAAGGCGATTATGGATAACCACGCCCCGGCGGTGGAAAAATATTCGATGGATGAATACTTCATGGATGTCTCCCATGTGATGAAACGCGGCCGGGAAGGCATCCACCAATTTGTGGCGGATTTAAAAAACGACATCTACCGTCAACTTGGGCTGGTTAGCTCGGTCGGCGTAGCGATGAGCAAAACGTATGCGAAACTCGCCTCCTCGCTGCGCAAACCCGATGGCATTACCCTGATTCTCTCAGCCGACGATGTCGCCCGACACTTGTTTCCGCTCTCCCTGAAGAAGGTGTGGGGCATTGGCTCACGGCGCTACGACAAATTGCAGCGTCGCGGCTTGCAGACCATCGCCGATGCCCACAAGGCCGGACCATCTCCCTTCGAAAAACAATTCGGCAAGATGCAGGGGCGCTTGTTTTATGAGATCGTTACCGGGCGTGACCGCGGACGGGTGATGGAAAACGAGAACCACATCCCGGATGAAGTCAGCTATATGCACACCTTTTCGGACTGGACGGCTGATTTGCAGCAGGTTAAGGGCGAGCTGATCAAAGCGATTGCCAAAGTCTGCTACCGGATGCGCGGCTATAAGCGGTGGGCTCGCCGGTGGGGCTGCCACATCCGCTTGCAGGATGTGGAGTGGAATGGTTACAGCTTTGCGGTGCAGGCGCCGGGCTACACGAATCTGGATTACTATGTCCGGCAGGCGTGTTTGCCGGAAGCTATGGAAATAGTCCACCGAGCGTTCGGGGAAGGACACACCATCCGGGGAGTGGGGTTGCATACCATCGATATGATCCCGGCCGGGCAGACTGAGCTGTTTTTTCAGGAGGATGAAGAAGTACGCCAGCTGCATGTCGC
Organism: Balneolales bacterium; assembly: GCA_007135115.1. Taxonomy (GTDB): domain Bacteria; phylum Bacteroidota; class Rhodothermia; order Balneolales; family Natronogracilivirgulaceae; genus SLJN01. The sequence continues at coordinate 2,788 of SLJN01000227.1, read as the reverse complement.
CGCCGATCGCGTGAATAATGTGTACGGCACCGGCACAGTGTTTTGGGCATCAAGTGCTCACGGTGTGCCGGGGAAAACGCATTTTGTCAGTCGGTGATGAGGATGTACAAAGTGGTAGATATCCGGCAGTTGTGTGGGTGTAATACGAAATCAGGGAGAGGTTGAATTTTGCTGTTGCAGGCATACCATCGTGATGTCATCTAATTGTCGGGTAGTTCCCTGCCAGTTGCGGACCGATTGAGATAAGAGATCCAGAACGTCATCCGGTGAAGATACGGAGTTTTTCTCCAAAAGCTGTATGACGCGCTTGAGGTCAAACTGCTCTTGTTCCTCATCTCGTTGCTCCAGTAAGCCATCAGAAAACAAGAAAAGTAAGTCGCCAGGTTCAAATGTACTTTGCCGGATCGTATAACTGAAATCCGGAACGGTGCCCAGGGGCATGCCTTTGGATTCCAACATTTCGACCTTCCCGGAGTTTTTCCGGATGATGAACAATGGCGGGATCCCCGCAGAACACCAAGATAGATGGCAGCCGCGGACTTCGAGTAGTCCCAGGCACATAAATCGTTTACGGAGGCCGGTTTTCTTAAGCTCGGCAGACATTTTCTGCAGTGAGGTAATCAGGTCATGGTGGGGAACAATTGATTGGAAAAGTGTTTTGGTCATCGCTACAACCAAACCGGCATCGGTGCCGTGCCCGGTAGCATCACCCAGAGCCCAGACTTGATGGTGGTCTCCGAGAGTGATGAAATCATAATAATCACCGCCGACCTCATTGGCGGTAAGCATACGTGCTTTTACGTGATATGCGCCGGAGTTTGGAATGGAGCGTGGTAGAAGCGATAATTGGAGCTCCCTTGCTTTTTCCAGCTCGGCTTCTTTGCGTTCATTTTCGGTTTGAAGGCGCACACGTTCTACCTCAGCCTCACGAAGTGAGCGTTCCTGCTTGAGGTTTTTATCGGAGAGGGTTCTCACCTCGTAGAGGCGTTCACGCAGTTTTCGGTTTAATCCCGCCAAATTGCGCGATTGAAACAGCGACATGGCTACCAATGCTACACTGAAACTGACAAAAGGGATATGAGCTAAAGTAATAATTCCTTCTCCCGGATGGTGGCCGACTTGTTCCAGTATCAATACGGCGAGAATGGATAAAACGAACAAAAGGGTACCTGCCCCGAGAATTACAGCCCCTTCTTGATTTAGCCGGAACCCTCTCCAGGAGACATAAATCATTACAGCAGCAAAAGGGAATACCATAGCAAGGGCCGGGATAAACCATAGCACATGAATTACAGCTAAGAGAATACCTGCAAAAAACAGGATATAAAATTTACGAGTAGGCTCAATACCAAGAGCCGAGTACAAAAACATAGACATGAAAGCAAATACCAGTAGTAGCGAAGATTGCATCAGCCTTTGAAGAAGGTTCCTGGTTTCAGGATTTACAAATTCAAAAAAGCCCATGATAACGAGTGTAATAAAGGCAAAAAGCAGGCATGATAATGCAAACCAAAGGTTGAATACGGCCCTCGGGTTATACAGAAATATGAGGAAGTGGGTGATGGCAAAGACCAGAAAAACTCCCGTAAAAAACCACTGCCGGCTTGCTTCTATGCGCTCTTGCTCAACTATTTTGTTGTGGGAATGTTCAATACCTGAAATATCAGGAAAGAACTGAATGGCAGGAAGTGTTTGCCCGAACCGGTCTACCCTTGGGTTGACAAAACGAAAAGTTAATACCTGTAGGCGATCTTCCGAAAAATGCGCCGTAAGCCAATTCTGCCTGTTGGCATATTCAAAGTCATGCCGATCAGAAGTTAGGTTGCCATAGGTTGCAAGGTGATCGCCATTCAGCCAGATTTCAGCTGCTCCTACGAGCATGAGTTCCAATGCGACAGCTTTCCCTCTTAAGTCGTCGGTAACATCCAGGTATACGCGATACCAACGTTCACCTGTCCAAGTATCCGGTATATCAAGTGCAGAAAACCACATACGATCGTTGACCTCCCACTCAGAGTCATCGAAGTCCGGACGATATGCTTTTTCGGTATGACCTTCATAAAGTCGGTGCGGGACGCTATTAAGCGAAATTCTCCCATCCTCTAATTTTTCTGCAGATACCTTTACTAAAAGCGAATCAGGGGGATCGGCCTTGGCCTGGTCAGATATTCCATGCAGAATAACTGGTGTTATAATCAGAAAAAAAATAATTCCTGTTTTCATGTGTGCCAGATCAAAAAGAATTCAAGTGATAATTAGCTTACAAATTGGGTGGGTTCAAACCAGAAAGCTATATTTGATACGATTATATCTGCAATCATTTAGGGCTCTTTTTAGCTTTATAATTTAGCTTAATTCTGTTGGAAATAATATGGTTATAGGAATAAGTTGAATGTAGCTAATCAAGAAGAAGCGTTTTTGAACCCGTGTAGATCCCCCGACCTCCTTCGTCGGTACGGGGCACCGCGCGGCTAAAAACCTCTGCCATTGGAAACAATTAATCCCCAGTACCGGTGCACTATTGATGAAGTGACAGGTAATTATTTTTCAATAGAAAATTTGTCAAAACTATTGAGTCAGGCGGAACCATGGTTTTGATTGTTGAATTATCCCCCCATAAAATCCGCGGTTAAAAACCATATTGCAATCTGTTTTCAGATTTTCATACCTTGGTCTCGCCACATAAAACTCGGCGTGTGGCCGCTGGGGTGCTCTGTTTCTAAACAGACAGGGCTGAGATTACACCCATAGCACCTGATCCGGATAATACCGGCGCAGGGATTGCGGT
>SLJN01000319.1 GCA_007135115.1 Balneolales bacterium | reverse complement strand
TCCCGTGAAATGGAAAGAAGGCTTCATGCCTTTGGTAGCGATGTTCAGAATCTTGTTCGCAAGATGACGGACACCGCCACATCTGCCGGCGGATTTGTTCCGGCCATAGATATCTGTGAATCTGAAGATACATTCAAGATTTATGCAGATATCCCCGGGCTGAGTAAAGATGAAATCAAGCTGACGGCAAAAGATCAGGTGCTCACTATTAAAGGTGAGCGGGCTTCTGTTGAGTCGACTGGTTTTAAAATCAGCCGGCAAGAGCGGCCCGTAGGGTCATTCAGCCGGTCAGTTACCTTGCCGGAGTATGTGGATACCAGAGATGTGAAGGCTTCTTTTCGTAAGGGAGTTCTTGAAATTACATTCCCCAAAATCGAATCGGGGGATCCGGAAAATTCAATTGAAATAGAATAAAAATACGAGATTACTATGGGTAAAATGATTGGAATCGACCTCGGTACTACCAACTCCTGCGTATCTGTAATGGAGGGTAATGAGCCGGTTGTAATTCAAAATGCTGAAGGTGGCCGAACAACTCCTTCCGTCGTCGCATTTTCCAAAGATGGAGAGCGACTCGTCGGAGCTCCGGCTAAGCGACAGGCCATTACAAATCCGGAAAAAACCATTGCTTCTATCAAGAGATTCATGGGCCGGTTTTACGACGAGGTCAAAAATGAAACCGAAAGTGTTTCTTACAAAGTAGTTAAAGGCGACGACGGCACCGCACGTGTGCAAATAGATGATCGCCAGTATGCTCCTCAGGAAATTTCGGCAATGATCCTGCAGAAAATGAAGCAGACAGCCGAAGAATATCTGGGTGACAAAGTGACCGAAGCGGTTATTACCGTTCCGGCTTATTTTAACGACGCTCAGCGTAAAGCTACGCAAGAAGCCGGAAAAATTGCCGGTCTCGAAGTTAAGCGAATTATTAATGAGCCTACAGCCGCTTCTTTGGCTTACGGTCTGGATAAAAAAGAACAAAACCAAACTATCGCTGTTTATGACCTTGGTGGTGGTACGTTCGACGTCTCCATCCTCGAGTTAGGTGATGGCGTATTCGAAGTGAAGTCCACCAATGGTAATACTCACCTCGGTGGTGATGATTTTGACGATCGTGTGATCAATTATCTGGCTGATGAATTTAAAAAGTCAGACGGCATAGATCTGCGTAAAGATCCTATGGCACTGCAACGATTGAAGGATGCTGCCGAAAAAGCCAAGGTTGAACTCTCCAGCAGCCAGAAAACCAATGTCAATCTGCCGTTTATTACTGCAGATGACTCAGGACCGAAGCACCTGAATATCGATCTGACTCGTTCGAAGTTCGAGCAACTGGTTGATGATTTGATTCAATCCACCATCAAGCCTTGTGAAGAGGCTCTGAAAGGTGCTAAACTGAAGAAAACCGACATCGACCAGGTTATTCTGGTAGGTGGATCAACCCGTTCGCCGAAAGTGCAGGAAGTGGTTAAGGAATTCTTCGGAAAAGAGCCGAGCAAAGGAGTTAACCCGGATGAGGTTGTAGCCATTGGTGCCGGAATCCAGGCTGGTGTACTTGCAGGTGATGTGAAGGATGTCATTCTGTTGGATGTTACTCCCCTCTCACTCGGAATCGAGACTCTCGGTGGTGTAACTACCAAGCTTATTGATGCCAACACCACCATTCCGACCAGCAAAACCGAAACGTTTTCCACTGCGGCCGACAACCAAACCAGCGTGGAAATCCACGTACTCCAGGGTGAACGCGCCAAAGCACAGGATAACCGAACGCTTGGCCGATTCCATCTCGATGGTATCCCGCCGGCACCTCGTGGCGTACCGCAGATTGAAGTTACTTTCGATATCGACGCAAACGGTGTACTGAATGTCAGCGCCAAAGATAAAGGCACCGGCAAAGAGCAAAGCGTGCGCATCGAGCAAAGCTCCGGTCTGTCTGAGGACGAGATCGAAAAGATGAAGAATTCAGCTGAAGAACATGCCGCCGAAGATGAGAAGCTTCGTGAACAAGTTGAAAAACTGAACAAGGCTGATCAGCTCATCTTCTCCACCAAGAAGCAGCTCGAAGAGTACGGAGATAAGATTTCCGAAGGAAACAAATCTGCTATTCAGGAAGCACTTGATAATCTCGAGAAACTCCACAAAGAAGAAAAAGTGGATGAACTCGACGGTGCCATGGAAGCTCTGAATCAGGCCTGGAACACCGCTTCTACCGAAATGTATCAGGCTGCTCAGGAGCAGGCCGGTACTGCCGGACAGGAAGGCGCTGGTGAACAGCAGGACGCAGATTCAGCTGAAGGTGAGCAGAAAGACGACGATACCGTCGATGCTGACTTTGAAGTTGTCGATGATGACGACAAAGACAATAAAAACAGCTGATCGAACTAAGTTTGATCTGAAGTCATAGAAAAGCCGGCCGACATAACTCGGTCGGCTTTTTTATTTACCCAATCTCATTGAGTGCGTTTTGATATTCATCTGGGGTATTCGCATTTAAGGATTCTTTATCGGTTAACTCAAACGTACGGGTAGGAATCTGCTGGAGAAATCCTCTTACCGAGCGATTACCTCCATCAAGGTAAATTTTCAGATTGGTAAGAATGTCTTTATGATAGATGCCTACGAGTGGATGAAGTCGGCTTTTATTTGTTCCGAGAAGAGCTTTGATATTTTCGGGAATAGAGACTCTGGAGAGAAATCGTAATGTTGCATCTTCAAGAAGCGGCATATCTACCGGGATTACAGTAATTTCACTGCCCCGGTGGTGCTGTAAGCCACCGGCAATAGCTCCTAAAGGGCCTGTATCGGCGATATAATCCGGAATATGTTGATAAGGTAATTCATACTCTTGCGTACCGCTTAGCAGTTTACAGTGCTTAAAATATTTGCGGCAGCGCTCTGTAATTCGTTTGAGCATAGAAATACGATCGACCGGTAACAGAGCTTTATCCGCTCCCATTCGACTGGATGCGCCACCACAGAGTATGAAAATCGTATCCGGCATAGAAGTGAACTTGGTTTTAGGCTACTCGTTTGGCTTTAAATTTTCGTATTCCAAAAATGATTAAGGCTATTAAAGCTACGAGCAATAGAAAAGCCCAGACCCATAAAGGTGTAGTTTGAATTTCAACCAATCGCTCTCCGGTCGACTCATATTCCGCCGGAATGGAAACATTGTCATCACCAAATGACTTCGTATATTTTACAACAGTTTCCCACATTTTCAGTTCCCGGTCCTCATCAAGATGGATGATGGCATCTTCCACTGAAATTTCGTTGCCTTCCTGATTTTTCAGTTGGATGTCCAGTTGAGGTACAAGTTCGCCTACTAAAGGCAAGAAAGAGGCAATATAGTAGTCAGTGACAATGTGATACAGCCGATCGTCTTCCCCTCGCGGAATTTCTTCGAATTGATCCTCAAACTGAGCACCTTCACCGGTATATCGTTCCAGTTTCATCACACCACGGTTACTCGGTATAGGTGTTCCTGCAAAAGGTATCGTCAGGAAAATGGCACGGGCATGATTGTATTCGGTACGAAGACCGGAAGCCTGCAAAAAATAGGACGATCCAAACAATTCAGATAAAAGCAGGCTCACTTCCATAACCCGGCGCAATTCTTCCCCGGTAAGGTAAGCCGAAACCATCGGATAGCCTGCGACCTCATCATAACCGGAACCCAAACCCACTGTGGTAATGAGATCATGCAGCATGATGTCTCCTTCAGACCACGGCATGGTCCCAATGTGTAAGTGTTGGCGAACTGCACCATCCGCCTGAAATGCAAAGTCGACCGTTTCGCCGGTTATTTCGCTGGTACTCAGGCGCATGGCATCAGTAACAAAATTGCCAAGCTGATTTTCAGCTTTTCGCGGGTCACGGGATAGCTTAAAATCAGATTGGGCTACCACTTCCCTGATATCGTTGAGATCATCGTCGGTCCATTCTTCAAGATAGGCATTGGTGCTGTCGACATAGGCTTCCGCGATGGCAGTGATGTCCGGGTTTTCGGGAATTTCGGAGGTGATTTCACGCAAATATGGCAGATCGTCTTCCTCATTTATAATGGAAAGTTCACCGGTATCCTCATCATATTCCAGGTTTAACTGCCCAAGGTATTGAAGGTAGTAACCTGCCTGAACAATGGGGGTGTCGTTTTCGATGATGGGCTCGTAAATGGCATCGTGGCTGTGTCCGCCGACAACCAGGTCAATAGCATCGACTTCCCGGGCGAGCTCTTCGTCTTCGGTGATTCCCGAGTGGGTGACGGCTATAATCACATCAGCACCGGAATCTTCAAGTTCAGCGGCTTGATCTTTAGCTTCTTCAACGGGATCAGAAAACTCAACGGGGTCGGTTAAGGTCGCACTTTGTTCAGCCCCTCTCCCCAACAGCCCGATGAACCCTACTTCTAAACCCGACTCGGTTTCCATAATTAAATTCCGCGGGATATCCATTTCAGCCAACGGGTGATCATCAGGCGGGTAGGTATTGGAGCCCATAACAGCTGTCTCTTCATGTGCTTCCGGATAATTTCGGGCTTGAAGATAGGTAGCCAGTTTATCGGGACCGTAGTCAAACTCGTGATTCCCAATGGTGATGATATCATAGCCGACTTCCTGCATGAGGTGCAGCTCTGGTGCTTTGCCGGCCATTACCAGAAAACTAAAAGGAAAACCACCCATGATATCGCCACCTGACAAAACAAATACGGATTCGTTTTGTTCTGATTTCACCGACCGAATGGAGTCAATTTTGGTTGATAACCGGGCAAAGC
>SLJN01000144.1 GCA_007135115.1 Balneolales bacterium | reverse complement strand
TGTTTCTGTTTGATGCGCTATCATTCACCACCCGTAAGCTGAAAGTGAGTAAAAATCCGGAAAACCCGATTACCGGAGAAAATCCGACCCAAACCCAGCTCATTGATTATGAGGAATTTTGCGGTATTCCGGCTGCCGAAGAACAAACCGAAGAAGATAGCGTGAAGGAAATTTCCGTGCAGGAATTAAAAAGCTGGCTGGATGAAGGCCGTGATTTCAAGCTCATTGATGTTCGCGAACCTCACGAATACGAAATTGCCAATCTGGATGGCGAACTTATCCCTCTGGATACGGTTAGTGATGCCGCCGATCAAATTCCAAAGGATAAAGAGGTTGTGATACACTGCCGATCCGGCGCAAGAAGCGCCACTGCTATTCGGGAGCTAAAAGAAAAATTTGGCTACGACAAGCTTTATAACCTGAAAGGCGGTATTCTGGCCTGGTCAAAAGAAATTGATCAGAGTGTGCCGGAGTATTGATTGGGAATGAATACCAAAATGCCTTGATTGAATTTCCAAATTGATTTATAGTTATTTTTTGAAGCTGCCACATTATTGAGTGCAGTGGGTTCAAGGACATCTGCAATCTGTAATACATGAATGTCTGCTTGATTTGATATAAATAGAACTGCTTTTCGTGTCTGTAGCAATCAACTCAAGAATGCTTAGAGATAGCAGATTGAGGATTTGTGATATCAGATTGTAGATGTTTTGGACCCATCCTGAAATAGGTTTACACAATCAAATCAAAACAACTTCATCTGACCGGCAGCCGCTGCACGATTGAAATGAGATGTGCTCAAAGGCGGTCCCGCATCATCATAACCGTAGGTTTGGCGGTAGATGTGGAACATTTTATTGATTTGCTCTGCGAAGGCACCCTCTCCACTCATACGCTCTCCGAATTCGGTTGTATTGAGCTCCCCACCACGAAGCGCTCTTACCCGATTCAGGATTTTACCCTTCCGGTTGGGGAAATGTGTGGAAACCCATTGCTCAAAAAGTTCTTTGTTGCTGTGCGGCAACCTAAGCACTACATAACCGGCAAATCGAGCACCAGCATTTCGTGCGGATTGCAACAGTTGAGGCAACTCATGGTCAGTTAAACCGGGAATCACAGGCGCAACCAGAACACCGACCGGAATGCCGGCTTCAGAAAGTTGCTCCATAGCACGCAACCGAGCATTAGGCCGACTGGTTCTCGGTTCCATGATGGAGGTCAACCGCACATCGAGCGTCGTTAAGCTGACCATCACCTTCACCCCGTTGAATTCCGACATTTCTGACAAAATGTCCAAATCGCGCGTGACCAGCTTGTTTTTCGTAACAATGGCAAAAGGATTTCTGAAATCGGTCAACACCCGCATTATCTGCCTGGTCAGCTCCTCCTTTCGCTCAACCGGCTGGTAGGGGTCGGTAACACCGCTGATAGAAATGGTTTGAGGCTCCCAAGACTCCTTACTCAACATTTTTTTCAATAACTCCGGAGCCTTCCGCTTGACCATGATTTTAGTCTCAAAGTCCTTTCCCGACGAGTAGCCAAGATATTCATGCGTAGGGCGCGCATAACAATAAATACACCCATGCTCACAGCCCCGATACGGGTTGATGCTGTAATTAAATGGCACATCCGGGCTGTTATTTGCGCTTAGTATCGTATCCGAATCATCTGTAATGAATTGGGTGTCCGGAGAGGGCTCAAATCCTTCATAATCTTCATCCGATTCGATGTATATGCCATCGAACCTGTTTCTGGGGTTATCCCCGGCCCCTCTGCCTTTGTGAAATTGTTTCATGAATTCAAGCCCTTTTTATATGCTTTGCACATATTACGAAAAATGACTGTTTTATAACAACCATTCTCTGATAACGGTAAGTTCATCCATGGATCGGGAAAATACAAGACCGTTCTTAAGTGGGATTGAAAATTGAAACCATGGCTACAAAGACGTACCAAGTCTTTTTGACCTGGTACGTCTTTTTGATAGCGACCATTTCTGCTTTAAAAACTTTTTTATTTTATAGCCGAAATCTCCAGCTTCTTAAATCCACTCGAAAGCTTGGTCACAGATTGGATCGTATTTCTAATCTTTTTGCCATAGGCTGCCACCAGCTACCAACTTTGATTAAAGACAACGTGCCAGGTTTTAAACACCTGGTACGTTTATGTTAGCCACGACCTCAAAGCCCAAAACCCTACGGCGCACTCGGCCCAATCAAAACAGCATTGAGAAACAGCCGGTCGGCGCCGCGCCAGTATCCGCGGAAGTTGGGATCTTCGGCAAACATGATGACCCGGCCTGAACCTACTCGTTCTTCATATAGCACAGTTGCGCCCGGCAGGCGTTCGTCGGATTCCTCCCAGGCATGACCAGCCTTTCGGGGTTCATCCTCATCAATGGTAAGCACATTTCGATGGCTTGGGGATGGAGGTTGATCTTCATAGCTGTATACCCGATCGGAAAACACCAGAAACGGAAGTCCGTCATCGTAGCCGGAACGAAGCCATTCTTCGGAATCCAGGGTAACATCATAAAACGCTCCCGGTACTTCAATACGCTGAGCATCTTCATTATCCTCTTCATCAAAATAGGAGGCGAGTCCCCCAATGCCGAGCTGTTCCCGGACGTAGTCGGTAGCATTGCCAATGCTAACCAGGGTGCCGCCATCTCTGACCCATCCCCGCAAACGCTCTTTTCCGGATTCACCAAGATACGTATTAAGCTGAGAGGTATCTGTTAATGCCGGCATCACCAACACATCCCAGTCGGCCAGATCTTTTCCGCCAAGCGAACGCGCATACAGAATTTCCTGATCGATTTCATATTGGCGATCCAGGGTAAACCAGGCCCAGCCGAACGAGTAGGCGTGTACCGGATGGCCGCCGATCAGCGCGATGTTGTTTTCTTTTACTGGAATGACATCCCCTGACCCAAGTGAGGGATAATCCCCCTCGGCCAGACCAGTATCCACGGCTTTCACATCAAGGCTATAGCTTTGAGCCATGCCGTTTATTGATTCGTGCAATGACTCCGGGTTTTGTCCGGTTCGAAGGATGACGGTACCGCTTGCAAACTCCTTGCCTTCAATTCGGGTTGGTTTTTGTAGCATGGCACCGCGATAGCCTTGTTCCCGCAATCGGTGTAATGCGGCTACTCCGGCAGCCTGTCCGCCGTCGATCAGGTAGGCGTATTCAGCTCTGTCAGGTTCATCAACTTCGGTGCGAACCGGAGTTTCGAGTAGATCGTAATCAAGTGAAGTTCCGCGGGTTGTACTGTAAGCCTGAAGATTGAAAAGCAGCGGAATCGACCATGAGGTCATATCATAAAACCGGGGGTTTTCACCGCGATCTACACGTTTTCGGGCTTCTTCCAAAAACTCGTCCGGAACCGGCGTTTGCGGTTCGAGCATGGTGCGGATAAACCGGTTGCGAGGTTGCGCCGCTTCAATTACATAAGTGCCTTCCGGAAAGGTATACCGGCCAACGCTTTCACCCGTACGATCGCTTACACTGCGCAGACGGGTTTCTTCATTCAATTGGTGCACCTCTGCGCCGCTGCGCATCAGCAGGTTGATTCCTTCAGCCAGCAAATTGGGGTCGCCTTCCGGCTTTATCAGATATCGTTGAGTCCCCTCTTCGCCATCTTCAATCGCCTCCTCATGGGCTTCGTAATACTCGGTGATTAAATCTTCCCGACGCTCTGAGGACAACTGCACCAATGCCTCGGTTACGGTGTACTGCTGATTAATCGCATCCCGGTAGGTGCGGATAGTTTCATCCGCCCGTTTTAAAGCGAGACCCCGGCTGGAACCTTGTTCAAACAACATCCCCACGGCACCCTGATAGCTGAGATACGATGTGGTGTAACCGGGATAGAAATAGTTGAATCGCTCGCGGGTCATATATTCGTAGCCTTCGCGATCGAAAGCGTTGGCAAATGCATCGCCGAATTCTTCAAACCAGCGGGTGGTGAAGTCCGGGAAAAAAGGTGATTTCGGGTCTGTAGGCGGATCAAAATAAAATTCTACATCGGAGCCCATCTCATGAGCATCTACGCCAACCTGGGGTGCCCAGAGTTGAAAAACCGGAGCGCGTGCGGCGGTTTCGCGGTGGGTGTGAGCGAACCAGTCCCGGTTGATATCAAAAAAATAGTGGCTGGTTCGGAATTGCAGCCCCTCCCAGGAGGTGATGTCATTGACCCAGTCATCGTGGGATGGGTTCGGCAGCCGTCCGGTTCGCTGATGATTGTACTGTGCAAAGGCATCTCTGCCGTCCGGATTGATGATGGGATCAACCAGAATTACCGTGTTTTGAAGAATTTCATCGACATCGTCATCTCCTTCGGAGGTAACCAGATGTTCCAGATATTCCAGGATAGCTTCTGCACCTGATAGTTCAAGCCCGTGGATTGATCCACCCAGATATACCACCACGGGTTGATCTTCCCGAATCTGCTCCATCTCACTGCGATCGGTTTCTCGCGGATCTCTTATTTGCCGGGCATTTTCCTGAATTTCATCAAGCCGGTCGATATTTTCGGGGGCGGATACTATGACCATGGCCTGCGGCTTATGATCCCAGGTCAGTGTTTCCAGGTCCAGAAATTCAGCCCGTTCCGACTCTTCGGCGACATGCTCCAGGTAGCGCATCATCTGGTGATGCTCGGTGATGCGGTCTCCAAAGTTGTGCCCCGCAACTTCATTGAAGGGTAAAGGTTGTGCAGAGCTAAGTTGGGTACCGAAAAAAAGTATAGCCGTAAACAGTATCGGAAATTTCATCACATCATCATTTTGTGAAAGGT
>SLJN01000110.1 GCA_007135115.1 Balneolales bacterium | reverse complement strand
GGCTGGGACGCCTTTGGCCTGCCGGCTGAGCAGTATGCCGTAAAAACCGGAACTCACCCCAGAGAGACCACCCGAGCCAATATTGACCATTTTCGCCGTCAGCTTCAAGCCCTTGGCTTCAGCTACGACTGGGACCGCGAGGTAGATACCACCGACCCCGAATATTACAAATGGACCCAGTGGATTTTTCTTCAGCTCTACAAAAAAGGACTTGCCTACCAGGCGGATGTACCGGTGAACTGGTGTCCCGATCTCGGCACTGTACTTGCCAACGAGGAAGTGATCGATGGAAAAAGCGAGGTTGGTGGCTATCCGGTAATCCGTAAACCCATGCGCCAGTGGATGCTGAAAATTACCGAATACGCCGAACGTTTGTTGAATGATCTGGATGATCTGGACTGGCCGGAGTCCGTCAAAGAAATGCAGCGTAACTGGATCGGAAAATCCGAAGGTGCCGACATCTATTTTCCGGTAGATGGGCACGACGAGAATATTCAGGTATTTACAACGCGACCGGATACCGTTTTTGGTGCAACCTATATGGTGCTGGCACCTGAGCATGAGCTGGTCGATGAAATCACTTCAGAGGATCAAAAATCCAAAATCGAAGCGTATAGAGAAGAAGCCGCTCGCAAGTCTGAGTTAGACCGTACCGAGCTCAACCCGGACAAAACCGGAGTTTTTACGGGAGGATATGCCATCAATCCGGCAACGAACCAGAACATACCCATCTGGATTGCCGATTATGTGCTTATGGGTTATGGAACCGGAGCCATCATGGCGGTTCCCGGACATGATCAGCGGGACTGGGAGTTTGCCCGAAAGTATGATCTGCCGATAGTAGAAGTTGTAAAAGGCGGTGATATTTCCAAAGAAGCGTTCGCGGATACCGAAGAGGGCGAACTCGTTAATTCCTCCAATGATGAAGTTTCACTCGACGGACTTCCGGTTGACGAGGCCATCAAGCGAATTAACGATTGGCTTGATAAGACAGGTAAAGGCAAACCCACGGTGACGTACAAACTGCGTGACTGGCTATTCTCCCGCCAGCGGTACTGGGGCGAGCCGATCCCGATCATTCATGTGGAAGGCGAACCCAAACCGGTGTCGGAAGAAGAGCTGCCGATTTTACTTCCCGAAGTGGATACCTATAAACCCAGCGGTACAGGTGAATCCCCGCTTGCCAATATTGAAGAATGGGTAAACACCACAGATCCCGAAACCGGAAAACCGGCTCGCCGGGAAACCAACACGATGCCACAGTGGGCGGGTTCATGCTGGTATTATCTGCGCTACATCAGCCCGGAATACGAAAAAGCCCCGGTCGACCCCGATCTCGAAAAACACTGGCTGCCGGTTGATATGTACGTTGGTGGAGCCGAGCATGCGGTTTTGCATTTACTTTATGCCCGTTTCTGGCACAAGGTTTTATATGATATTGGTGTAGTAAGTACGAAGGAGCCGTTTCAAAGATTGGTGAATCAGGGGATGATTCTCGGGGAGATGGAATTTACGACGTTTAAGTCGGGTGATTCCTACATTCCTGCAGAGCAGGCAACCGGCCGTGAAGATATTCAGCGCGAAAGCCTTACCGAAGACGACGTAGAGAAAAAAGGCAATGAATTTGTAATCAAGGGCACGGATATTACCGTGGAAGCCAAATCTCATAAGATGTCCAAGTCCCGCGGTAATGTGATTAACCCGGATGATGTAATCGAAAAGTACGGCGCTGACTCGTTGAGACTCTACGAAATGTTCATGGGCCCGCTGGAACAGGTGAAACCCTGGAGCATGCGCGGTGTGGAAGGCGTTTACCGGTTTCTGCGTAGAGTTTGGTCGATGATGATAGATGAAGAAACCGGCAAGCTGAATAAAGCGGTACAGGATGTTGAGCCGGACAAAGATCAGATGCGTGCACTGCATCAAACCATCAAAAAAGTGACCGATGACATTGAAGAAGGCCGCTACAATACAGCCATCTCCGCCTTGATGGTGTTCAACAATGATGCGATGAAGTGGGAGACACGTCCGGTTTCGGTGCTTAAGCCATTTGTGCTATTGCTCTCTCCATTTGCGCCCCACATTGCGGAAGAGCTATGGAGCAAACTCGGAGAGCAAGGCTCACTGGCCCATGAAGGCTGGCCACAATATGAAGAAAAGTGGCTTCAGACCGATACGAAAGTTTATGCTGTCCAGGTCAACGGAAAAGTGAGAGGCCAGATCGAAGTACCGAGCGAGAAAGCCGAAGACAAACAATTCGTCCTTGAAGCGGCCAAATCCGAAAAAGGCGTTCAAAAACATCTCGAAAACGGCAATCTGGTCAAAGAGATTTTCGTACCCGGCAAGATTGTAAATCTGGTGGTGAAGTAGTTTCTGGCTTACAATTTACATTCATCTTTACATTCATCTGCCAGGTCTCAAAGACTTGGCAGATCCGATCAAAAGCATACCGATTTACGACTAAATCCCAACTTAAATAGTGGGAAGAATGAGGAGAGTAGAATTTTAAGGTGTTTTTACCTGTACCTATCAGGTCTTCGGGACCTGATAGGTGTAATGTGCCATTTAATAAACCGGATCAAAAATCGTAACGAATGGCAACTGAGTGTACCGTCTGGTAGCCAGTCTCGAAGGGAACGAAGGCATAATCAAACGTAAGTTGGCCCGTCATGAGGCTACCGCCAAAACTTATCGGCCGGATGGTATTGCCGGATCGGTATCCGCCGCGTAAAGAGATTACATCGGCAATATCTGCGGATAGGCTCGCGCTCACATACCAGTTGTCAATGTCTTCGAGATCCGGACGACCCTCATCCGCCGCCTGTTCGTTGAGAGGTTGAACAAAGTCTGAGCTTACAGAGATCAACACGGGAACTTCATCGGTATCGGTGACCGAAAACTGGATAAGATCAGCATCAAAACCGGCCTTAAATGTAGTGGGAAGCGGTGTAGCCTGAATGTCCAGCTCCTGCATCTCTCCCAGATTTAAAATTACCGTCCCGGCAGATACCCGATCATCCAGAAAAGTAGCCGCCGCTCCGAGATTAAATGCATATCCTGAGGCGCTTACATTGAACAGTAGTT
The DNA here is from genome assembly GCA_007135115.1 of Balneolales bacterium. Lineage (GTDB taxonomy): Bacteria > Bacteroidota > Rhodothermia > Balneolales > Natronogracilivirgulaceae > SLJN01. The sequence continues at coordinate 1,783 of SLJN01000110.1, read as the reverse complement.
CATTCAGATACATCGCCGTGACACCTGCTGATATCGGACCCAATTGCCGGGCGTAGCTACCTGCTACCGATAGGTAATTCACATCGAAGGTGCCGATGGGATCACCGGGTTGGTCACGTTGTTCAATATCACCCACAACCGAAGAGAGAAGGCCAATACCAAAAGCGTCATTTCCACGCGGAATATTAGCCGAGGCGTGGCTATTGCTGGTGTTGCCTAACCAAAGCGTATATCCCCCAGTTACCGAATTGCTTTCCGACCGGGTTAACATGGCCGGATTGGTATAGACCGAAGCCGCACCGAGATCCATGCCCGTATGGGCTTGAGATATAGATAATGAATGAGCGGAAGGGCCTACCTTTAAAAACTGCATCCCGCTGGTAGTACGCTGTGCTGAAGCCTCGCTGATCGCCAGCGTCATTACCAAAAAGAGAGCAAAACCGATAGTAGTATTTCGAATCATAAATTAATTTGAAGCGCCAAAACGTGCATGTGAGCTATGCCGGTAGGTTCGCGGACCCATGCATAGTCGATGGTTGGTTCATATCGATCAAAAGGTAAATGTAAGGAAAATCCGGCGGAAGGTTTAAAAGATTGATCCACTTCATCCAGATTCATGATTTCAAATCCCGTACGTGCGGTAATACGCTCATGAATGCGGTAGCCTCCGCCCATACGAAATTGCTGCTCCATTGAAGTTATATCTTCAACATTGCGCGACGACGAAACCGGTCCGGTGGTAACAAGACTGCGGTCAAAATACTCGGCGTTGATGCGCTGAAGCTCAAATTCCGCGCCTACAAACCATTCATCCGGATCGTAAGTGAGCCCGAACTTAAAGCGGGTAGGGAAGTCATCCGATCGGTTGCGCGAGCTTTGTTCACCGTACAAATCTTCGGTATTCCAATTGTATCCTGCCAACAGATCCTGTGCTACCAGCGACACCTTCAGGTTTGTGAACGGTTCGATGATCATACCCACATCAAAACCCACACCGCGTGCCGGGCTGACTTCTTCGTGATAATCGGCCAATTGCGCTTTAACATTGGTGCCTATGCGGACGCGCTCGCCCACATTTAACCCAAAAGCCACAAACAGTTGATACTCGTTGGTGGAAAACTCCCCGCTGTCATATCCGCTGGAGGATCGCCCGTCGATTCCCGAAACATTGGCATTCAATAAACCCACGCTGAGTCCGGCTTGTGGAGGCAAGGGAAAGGTGGCGTTGACACCGTGCAGCGTTCGACCAAACGACATCAGCGCACTTGAAAAATCAACCTGATTACCGGTGGCATGAGCGGCAAGGGCAGGGTTGTAGTGCGCGTAAACGCCATGCTGATTGGTTCCCGAAAGCACATTTCCGGATGCCATCCCGCGCGGGCCGAATCCCATGCGAGTGTAGGAGCCTGCAAATCCACCGGTTTGGGCTTCAGCCAATGCCGGGAGCAGTGCAAACATGAGTGCGAAAACTGGCAGCATCAGCCGGGTGGGAGTGGCTTTTATTCGGGGTGATGTTCTTGTCATTCCAGCACCAAAATTTGTCCCACGGTTTCCTCATCGCCGGCCTCAATGCGGTAAAAAACCGGACCATTAGCCACTTTGCGCCCTTGATCATCGGTGCCGTCCCACACCGCTTCGTAGGTGCCGGACTCCACCGACGACACATTATCAAGTTCACGAATCGGGTTCATGGCAAAATCATACAGGCGGATGCGAACCGAGCTTGAGGTTTCAACTTCAAACTTGATGCGCACCAGTTCATGCGCCCGCATGGAAAACGGGT
>SLJN01000194.1 GCA_007135115.1 Balneolales bacterium | reverse complement strand
GTATGTTTTTGAAGCGTCTCAATTCATTACCAATAATACTTTATTAAGAATACATGAGTATAACAACCAACAGCGCGGCAAAACCGCCAACCGCTGAGACTGTGATCGCATCCATTTCTAACGTGTACGGTGAAGTGCAGGCTGAAAAGATATGGGCAGAGTTATGTGACGAATTACATTATCCAAAGCGCAATTTATCAATAGATCAATTACATGATGTGATTAAACACATGTCCGAACAAAAAGGTGCACTGGGAGTAGTGGGGAAGTCCATGTCCGTACGCATCATGGTAGCCAAAACATTAAGTTAAAACAGAGTTGAACACATGAGTAACGATAACATCAAAGGCAACTCAGATCATATTCACAATCTGGATCGCCTTGAAGAAATCGCAGAATTGAACCTGACCAGCGATGAAGTTGATGAAATTCTGCAGGATATGGCATCTAAAGCCGCAAATAAGCTTGGTCTACCTATGGGCATGGTTTCCATTGTTTTAGATGAGGCCCAGTACTTTGCCGGATCGCACGGACTTGAAGGCTGGCTCGCCGATATCAAAGGGACCCCGATTGAATGGTCGTTTTGTGCACATGCTGTAGAAAACGGTCAACCCTTTGTCGTAGAAAATGCAAAGGAGAATGAAAAGGTGAAGGATAACCCTCTCGTGCAGGACGGAGCTATCCAGTGTTATGCCGGCATTCCATTAGTAACTTCGAAAGGCAATCGCCTTGGAACGGTTTGTGTTGCCGGACCCGAGAATCGCTCTTTTGAAGAAAGTGAGCTTGAAGAATTAAAAAAGCTTGCCCAGAGTACGATGGCTTATCTTGAAAAGCGAGCTGCTAACAATTAACGCAGCACTTTTTTGAGAACAAAGTAAAACCCGGCTGGCTGATAAAGTCCGTCGGGTTTTTTATTTGTGCTACCGAAATTTAACGGGTATTCCGTACCTTCCCGGCAGATCATAATTTCCGAACCCAAAATCTTCTCATTCTCCCAAAATGAATAACATGCAGAATCCCAGAATTGCTCTCATCATGGGAAGTGACTCCGATTGGCCGGTCATGAAAGCGGCAGCTCAAGTATTTGATGAATTTGACCTCCCCTGCGAAAAAAGGGTTACATCCGCTCACCGCACCCCTGATGTTATGGCCGAATACGGCAAAAATGCCGCTGATCGCGGTTTAGAAGTCATTATAGCAGGAGCCGGAGGCGCCGCACATCTACCGGGAATGATAGCCTCCTACACCACGCTTCCGGTGATCGGTGTGCCGATTGAGTCAAAATCTTTGAAAGGCATCGACAGTTTGCTTTCTATAGTCCAAATGCCCAAAGGCGTACCCGTGGCAACGGTAGCCATCAACAATGCAGCAAATGCCGGTTTATTGGCAGTGCGGATGCTCTCAGTGCATGATAAAGAATTGCGGGAGAAGCTACAGCGTTATCATCAACAAATGGCCGATGAATCCGTGAAGAAAAATGAGAATCTGAGGTAGAGTCATCATTCAAGATTAGTCCGAATGTAGACTAAGAGCTTAAATAAAGCAGACTTTTCGAAATACGCCTAATCTAATATTGATGCATCTTTTCCTTCAGCATCTTATTAAGTAATTCCCGTGCACGAAACAGGTGGGCTTTTACCGTTCCCAGCGGCTGACCGATTTCTTCGGAAATTTCATGGTAGCTTTTTTCCTCCATGTGCCGCATTCGGATCACTTGCTGATATTTTTCCGGAAGCTGGTCTATAGCTTCTTCCACCATGGTTTTTCGCTGCTGGCGGATCACGGGTTCGTCGGCATGTGCGCCCGGGTCAGCCGGTTCAAAATACATGTCCCCGTCTTTGCCTTCTACCGGTTCATCTAATGAATAGGTCTGGAGCTTGCGCTTTCTCAGAAAGTCTATGCTATGATTGGTAGCGATCCGGTACAGCCAGGTCGAAAAAGCATACTGCGTATTGTAGGATGATAAATTGTTAAATGCTTTGGTAAATACTTCCTGAATCAGATCCTCCACCATTTCCTGATTGCGCACGACCTTTATAATATGATAGTATAAGGCACGCTCATATTTTTCCATGAGTGTAGCGTAGGCTCTTTCATCACCACTAATAGCTTTCTTTACAAGCCTGGCATCCTCTTGACTGCTATCTGATGGTTGAGATTTATCCTGTGGTGCCTGATCCTCAGAAGTTGACATGCATGTACAATTTTACGGAAACTGGGTATATCTTATATTCAGCGGGTTATATATTCGAAGACCTTGGTTTTGCAAAGCCTTCAATTCGTAAGTTGCCGGACAATCTTTGCATTTTCGAAAACACTTCAATGATCAGATTAAATTGGAAATCAACAACTCAAGTGCTTCGCAAGCATTCATGTCATATTCCCAAAATTCATGATTAATGACAAATCCGCCAACCACATAATCTAAAGCACATGTAGATTAAAATACATAATAGAACGACACTTTTAAACAGCTTCTTAATCAAGCAATTTTCGGTGTTCTGCTGCGACATCCAGGCTGGAATGGTTGAAGGAAAACACACACTTTTTATCTCAATCTTGATTCTCAATTGTCGCAGTTAGGCATTTTGAAATATGTAATGGGTTTAATCCCTTTTTCGATAAGTTGAATTATTGAAAATTACAGATTAAAAATTGAAGAATTGTTCAAGCAACTTGCCTGCCATCTAAAAAATCTTAAATCTTTAATTTTCTATTTATTCAACCGAAGATATACTATCAGAAGTACAGTCATGGGGTTAATCAACTGCGACAGTTGTGCTTGATTTCTACATAAAGTGTTTCGCTATTTACTGTACTTATAGTGTTGATTTATATCATCTGGTTAATAGATTCATTTTTTAGTGATTTCACAGCGTTATTTTATTGGTGTTTAAGATAGCTTTCCAGACGATCCCAAACCGCGGTCAGTCCTTCTAAAGCTCCCATTTCCAGCATCAGATTCAAATCCGACTCTGAAGGGTACTCCCAACTGCTTACGATTGTCGTTTTCCCACTCTCTCCGGTAAATTCCAGTGAAATAAGGACAGGCGGCAGGTCTTTGCTGATTTTTCCATCTTCGTCAAGGAAGTGTTCCATATAAACGATTTTTTCCGGTTTGTTGATTTCTTTGAAAATCGCCAGTGAGCAGTTGGGTGGACCTTCCGGATTTTTAAAACAGTATGACCATCGACCCTCCACCTGAAAATCGATTTCACAAGATGTAAGAGGCCAATCCTCACCGCCATACCAGTTCATAAGGTGGTTGCAGTCCGAGTGAACTTCAAATACAAGTTCTATTGGCGCATTAAATGTGCGGCTGACCCACATTTTATTTTTATGCTGTTCGGTCTTTTGTTTACTCATCATGGCTGTCTTTTGATTGTAGTTGTTTTAAATAATCATCCAATTGATCAAAACTCGCCTCCCAGAATTTGCGGTACTGACTGATCCACTCATCGATGTCTTTCAGTGGTTGAGGGTGTAACCTGCATGGTCGATATTGTTTGTCCCGGCTACGTTCGATGAGATTTGCTCTTTCCAACACTTTAAGATGTTTGGTAATGGCAGGCATGGACATTCCAAACGGCTCAGCCAGCTCGGAGACCGTTTTTTCACCTTTGGAAAGACTGGCCAGAATGGCCCTACGGGTGGGGTCGGAAAGTGCCGAAAAGGTAGTGCTTAAATGATCTGCCGGCATAGCAACTTTATTTAACCTACTGGTTATTTAACTAAATAGTAAATTAATTAATCCAAAAAAACAAGCTGATATTCCAATTTGTAATTCATAACTAATAACAATTGAAGCCCATCGATTTGAATAACAGTCAATCTCAGAACAGTAACTTTTTAAGTTGCTTTGGAACACATTGCATAAACCATCTTTAGGACTGTCAAAATTAACCCAAACCTGATATTTTGACATCTTAAAAAAACTCCGAAAAACAATTTGAAAGCTACTGTACTTAAATCCACCGGAAGCTGGTACGAACTGGAAGCCGAGGATGGCTCCATCTATCAGGGTCGTCTTCGCGGGAAATTGCGGCTGAGTGAATTAGATGTTACTAATCCGGTTGCTGTCGGAGATCATGTTACCATTGAGGTAGAGGAAGATCAGACCGCTTCTATTACGGGTGTTGAAGATCGGCGCAATCTGATCTTGCGAAAATCTGTTCGGCAGGGAAAGCATGTAAAGCATCACATAATTGCGGCTAATCTGGATCTTGCCATAGCCGTACAATCCGTTGCTAAACCTTTCCCGAAACCCGGTTTTATTGATCGCTTTCTGGTGAGCTGCGAGGCTTATGACGTCCCGCCGGCGATCGTTTTTAATAAGAAGGATCTGAGCAAAGGTAAATATGAAAAGAATCTTACCGAATTAACGCGCATTTACTCAGAGCTCAATTATCGCGTACTGCACACCTCCACACAGGATCCGGATTCGATAGATCAACTCTCCTCATTGATTAAAGACAAGCTGGTGGTCTTAGTTGGGCACTCCGGTGTCGGCAAATCTTCGCTGATAAATGCCATCGACCCCGAACTCAACCTCAAAACGGCTGAAGTTTCCAAATCATCGGAAAAAGGAAAACATACCACGACTTTCGCAAGGTTACATCACCTTTCAAACGGGGCGAGACTTGTCGATACGCCGGGAATCCGGGAATTTGGCCTGGTCAATATCCACAAAGAAGAACTTTCTTTATATTTTCCAGAAATGAAAGAAAAGCGGGAATCCTGCAAATTCTACAATTGCACACACCTGCATGAGCCCGGCTGCAAAGTTATCGAAGAGGTTGAAGCCGGCTTGATTAACCCCCAACGGTATGAATCTTACCTCAACATTCTTGAATCTTTATGATTGCATTGATGACCC
>SLJN01000342.1 GCA_007135115.1 Balneolales bacterium | reverse complement strand
CTTTCCGGCTGATTACTTTTTCACGCAGAAATTGCAATGAATCCTCAATGACCAAGCTCGTTTCCGCGGATGTGTATTTACTGGTGATGACGTGCCCTTCGGCGTCCGGGTAGGCTCGTTTTTGTTTTAAATGTTCGGGTGATGAAACCGAGTCAAACATTTCCAGCATGGCTTCCACCGAGACGGTTTCATCCTGAAGGTCTTTGCTTTTATAGTAATAACCCATGAACAAAGGCTGTGTGATTTTCCGGAAGGTTTCTTTGTGCATGTGGGTTTTAATCAACCGGACCAGTGCCAATACTTCTTCAAACCGGTAGCTGGTGTACCAGTACTTTTCCCACATCGGGTTGCGATCGTGTTGCTTTTTTTCAAGTTCAAGCTTTCGAAGCAGAACGTGTGCGACACGATTGATATAGCGCCCTTCAAGATAGTGAATGCGCTCATTTGCAAAGCCGATAAGCGGGCTGTAGAGGAGCAGCGCACGAACAAGTTGGGGGTAGTGAGCGGCAAGATATAATGCCAGGGTGCTACCGGTAGAAGTTCCCAGAAGGATAACCCGCTCGCCGATTTGCCGTCCCACGGATAAGGCATACCGAGCCGATTGCAGCCATGCGGATTCATCCAACGGCCGGGTTCCGCGTTTCATCAACCCGTGGCCGGTAATTCGGGGCAGGAATAAATTGCTGTCGGTTTCCCTGGCAAGGGTGCGGTGCAGCGGCTCACCTTCACCCTGACTTGCGGTAAACCCATGCAGATAGACGAGAGCGTATGGGGTTTTATGCGGATTATCCGGATTGTTCCAGATGATGCGGGCTTCGTTATCCGACTTCAATGGTCCCTCTAACTGCTCAAAGGAAGCTATGTATCGCGTTAAATTGCTGAAGTCAGCCGGGACCTCAGGCAGTTCGGGGGTGTTGTCGGCAACTTTCATGGAAGGTGGTGCAGTGCACTTCTAACTGACTCAGGAAGCTGACTCTGCAGCCAATATTCGGATGAAAAATCCAGATTTGAAGTCCCTCTGAAAAACAGCGAATCCCGTTCGGCTTGAACGATATCGATCAGCATGTTCACAGAATCCGGCTGAATGAGTTCGTCAGCTTCATCAGAAAAGGCATACGGAGGCCAGTCATCGAGAGAGTTGAAGGTGGCCTCATCATCAATAATCAAAAAGTAAACCAGGTAATCGGAGTCTTCGAGCTCCTCGGCGTTTTCAAGTCCCCGTTGTTCAAGCATATAGGTGATATGATGCTCCATAAGTTCGCTGATGGGCTGGGACTCAACCCTGATATCGTCGATATCTTCAGATGAAACAAAATGGCTGAAATAAAAGGTGGGGGCATCATCAGCTTCATCAGAAGAAAAGTCGAAAAGTGAGCAGCCGGCAAACAGAAGGGAAAGGCATACAAAAACGGATAGTGGAATCCGGCGAAATCCACTATCCGACTCAAAATTTTTACCAAATGTTTTAAAGGGTGATTTAATCTCGGTCGTAGTTATCCACCCAAGCGTTGACTTCATAGGAATCGTTTAATTCATCACGTATTTGTTCGGCCTTTTCCAAAGACAAAAACCTTCCGAGCCTAAGACGAAAAACAGTAGTGTCTTCTTGTGCCGATTCCGTCAGGAAAGCATCGTCATATCCTTTATCGCGCCATTCGTTGAGACGGTGTTCAGCATATTCCTTTGTTTCCCAGGAGAATAGTTGAATGGTGAAACGACCGTCTTCATCGTAAGAAATTTCTGCAGGACCGTCGGGTTCCGTTTCATCAGCAAACTCATCTCCGGGTTCTTCCTCTGCTTCGAAAGGCTCTTCTTCCTCGTACTCTTCTTCATCATCACGAGCGTCATCAGAAAAAGGGTCCTCTGCATCCGCTTCAGCCTCAGCCTCTTCGGTTTCTTCATCTAAGGCTGCTTGCTCTTCGGTTTCAGTCTCAGGTTCCGGTTCGTCGGGATCGGCATCGTCTGCACATGATGCCAAAACCAAACTCCCTGATACGATCAGTACAAATATCCAGTGAATTTTCATGTTACTACCTTATGATTGGTTCGATGTGGGGAGTATTTCACGTAAATATAATCTTATTTGATTTGATCTCAACCCGTTATCCGAATAATGCAGGTTAAATCAGAAAGATCATGTAGCCGATATAACAACTGAACAGCAGCAGCCCCTCCCACCGCGATAACCGACCGCCGGTAAACATAAGCGGAAGCAGCAACAAGCCGGCTCCCAGCATAATCCACAGGTTGATGAACGTGACATTTCCGGCATCGCCGGGGTAGAGGAAAAAGCTGAAACCGGGAATGATCATCGTATTGAAAATATTGGATCCAATGACAGCTCCGATTAACATTCCGACTTCTTTGCGCAGGGAAGCGGCGACACCGGCGGCCAGCTCCGGCAGACTTGTACCCAGGGCAACGAGCAGCAAACCGGTGATGCCATCATCCCAGTTTAATTCTGATGCAATCGAACGGGTGCCCTCCAGCAGTAGATCCGCACCAAATATCAGCAGTGCGAGGCCGATCAGGGTCATGGGAATACTTTTCCGGAGATTCATCAAAACCCATTCTTCATCCGGTGAATATTTTTCTTCCATCTTATGGCGCAAAACGTATAGGGTGAGCCAGAAGTAGAGACCGGTAAAGAAAATCAGCGCCGCACTTTCCATGCGGGACAGACTGAGGTCCCGGAACAGAATCATCAAAATCCCGCTGGATATCAGCAGCGCCGGCAGGTCCAACCGAAACAAAGATCGTTGAACGGCGAGCGGATATACCAGAGCCGCAACTCCGAGGATCAGCAAAAGGTTGCAGATATTTGATCCAACCACATTACCCATAGCTATATCTCCGGAACCTTCGTAGGCTGCCTGCACACTCACAACCAGCTCCGGACTGCTGGTGCCAATGGCGACGATGGTCAGGCCAATGGTAAGAGTAGATACACCAATGCGCCGGGCGAGGTTGGTGCCGCCTTTTACCAACCACTCGGCACCCCAGGTCAGGAGAAGTAAGCCGATTAATAGATAAAGCAGGTCAATTAGCATATACAGGGGTGATCATAAAATCTGTATTGAATCTGATCAAAAATGATTTTTGGGTCAAACTTCGGCTTCAGTAACTCAGGATTTAGTGTTCTCAGAGTGTTTTGAAATACCGATATTCCATCGTAAATACAAAATGAAATAATAACTTCACGTAGATCTGCTTTACAATCTGAAGTCAATCCTTGAAGTTGATCGATGTCAGAACCCCTGGCATGACAAAACCCAAAACAGCATCCACAGTTATATGCGCTTCCTAACCCTATTACTCGTAATTGCCGGATTTATCTTGAGCGAACAAGTATCGGCTCAATCCGTCGATCAGGAATATATTGATGTTTTAAGCGAATACGCCCGGGAGATCAGCTCTGAGCAGGATATCTATCAGCTTGGAGAGACTATCGAAGACGGACGCAGGCTCGTGCTGATGGGGGAGGCCTCTCATGGTACCTCGGAGTTTTATCGCTACCGGGCGGAACTATCAAAATATCTGATTGAAGAAAAAGGATTCCGCTTCATTGCCGTGGAAGGGGACTGGCCTGCCGCCAAACGGGTCAATCAATATGTGAAACATCGTGAGGGCGGTCCGGATACCGCCGAAGAAGCGCTCGAATATTTCGACCGATGGCCGCTCTGGATGTGGCGTAACCAGGAAGTGTTGGAGTTGGTGGAATGGATGAGAGATTTCAATGAAGACCGCCCCGAGGAGGATCGCGCCGGATTTTACGGAGTCGATATGTACGATAAGGATCGCGCCATGGAAACGGTGATCCGCCACGCTGAAGGCTTTGATGGCGAAAAAGCTGCTGAAATACAGCAGGCTTACGAATGTTTGCAGGCGCATCATTCCCCGCAGGCGTATATCCAGTCGATTCAACAGACCGGAAGCAACTGCGAGTCTGAGATGGCCGGGGTTGTTGATTTGCTGGAAGAACATCAGCAAGCGTGGATGGATAGTGACTCGGTGGCCTATGCCGACGCCTACCAAAGTGCCTGGGCAGCCAAGCGGGCCGAGCAGCACTATCGCGCCAACCTTCAGCCCGGACCGGATTCATGGAACTATCGGGCAAACCATTTTTATGAAACCGCAGAGCGTCTGCTTCAGGGGTATGGTGAGGAGAGCCGTGGCATCGTCTGGGCGCACAATACCCACATCGGCGATGCCCGGGCCACGGATATGCAGCAGCAGCGCATGCAGAATATCGGTCAGCTTGCCCGCGAAAACCTGGGGGCGGACCAGGTGTTTGCCGTTGGATTCAGCACCTATACCGGTCAGGTATTTGCCGGACTTGAGTGGGAGGGAGATCGCCAATTGTTGGATGTTCCGGAGGCCATCAGCCATTCGCTCGATGATCTGATGGAGCGCGTCGGGTATGAAGCTTTTTTCCTGCCGATGCATCTTCATGAAGGAATTGCAGATCAACTTACGCAGCCCAGAGGGCACCGGGCCATGGGAGTCGTATATGACCCGGACCAGGAAACCCAGCAAAACTATGTAAACACCGTTCTGCCGGAGCGCTATGATGCATTCATTTTCATCCGGCAAACCACCCATTTGGATCCGCTGGATGATGAATAGGAATGAATGAGCCGGATGGTTTTCAACTAATGAACGATTTTATTCCGGCAAAGGGTTTTTAGCTGACTGAGTGAATTAAATCTAACCGAGTAGCCATGGAATTAACACAGGATGTACCATCAAAAGAGAAGCTGACTTCTCGCCTGAAAAGTGCTCGATCTCACTGGGACACATTGTGCCGACCGCTGGTTCGTGAAGACTACGTGATGCAAACCGAAGCCGGGGTGATTCCGCCAAAGTGGCATCTGGCT
>SLJN01000060.1 GCA_007135115.1 Balneolales bacterium | reverse complement strand
GCATTGGTTTGCGGATCGAAATCCGGACGCGCATCGGTGATAACATCCCCTGTCAGCTCATAGTTGGTATTCACGTTGATCAGAGCATAGTAATTCTCGAACATGGGATTGGCTGACCATTTCAGCTCGGTATTACTCGGTAGCATTCCCCGAACTTCATCGTCCCGCAGCAGTGAATTGACTTCTGCTGTATCGGCTTCGGTTGCGTAACCAAAAACAATCGTTTGCCCCTGTGGCGGCATCAAGACGCTCAAGAGGCGGTTTTCGGTTTCATCCTGTTCGAGGTCAACCAGCTCGTCCTGGTCTATTTGGGCATCATCGTCAGCATCGTAGAATTCTGCGATGCGCTGGAACGCTTCCATTACATCTTCCGGATCGGGAGCAAGACGAAATTCGAGACGAGCTGTTCCACTAAGGAGGTCTCGCACCCGCTGCTCATCATCAACACCGGGAAGTTCGGCAATGATACGATTGGCGCCCTGCCTCATGATCGAGGGCTCAGCTACGCCAAACCGGTCAATACGGTTTCGAACAATTTCAAGCGCCCGACTCATGGCCTCATCCTGCTGGCCTCGCAGAAATGAGACGACCTCACTGTTTTCAGAGCGCGCGGTAATTCCTTCCTCATCGGATCGGAAATACCGACTGAGGCGGGCATTTTCATCACGGCTTTCAAACTCTTCGACAAACTCATCGAGCATGTCTGTGTTATTTTCCTGAGCACGCTGATGAGCTACCCGAACGATATCTTCGAGTTCATCATCACGATAGTCTCGTGCAAGCTCCAGCAACAACTCGTTGGCGGAAAGCTCAAGTGTTACGTGCATCCCGCCCTGCAGGTCGAGACCGAGAGTTAATATTCGCGAGCGCAAATTATCAAGGCGCTCCCTGTTTTCATCAACATAAGTAGATCGCTCTTCTTCACTCATAGATTCCATCTGACGCTCTTCCAGCCAGTACCTGACGGAAAACGACAAATAGTACCCGGTTAAAACCAGGAAGAAGAGGATAAAGAAAATCTTAGTTCCTTGTCCTTTCATGATCGTAAGTAGTAACGTGTATTAAGGTTTAATTAAAATCGGATTACAACAAAAATAGCAAAGATGACGCTTCGCCTGCACACAACAGGTGAGCAACTTTGAACTTAGCTGTATATAGAAAGGGCAGTCGCAAACTGAAATCATCAGTGCGAACGAATATACTACGGTCCCCGAATTACAATTTCGGGAAGCTCCGGCGTGGAATTGGCTGTTTCATGGCCGGAGACTAAAATTGGGTGGGAAGCAAAACGTGCCGGCTGATATACATCACCAGCTATTCCGGCATGATAATCGAGACTAAGTTGTTTCTCGGGTGTCCAGCCGGGCCTGCTATTGCGTTCGACGGCTTTTTCGCCGCTCATGGTTGACCCCTGCTGGTAGCTGACCCATTCTTTTTTTATCAGCTTATAGACTTCTTCATCCGACAGATCCGACTCTTCCTCAAGCGGAAGGCTGAACCACTCACTGTGATTGCTGATAAGCTCGGTAGCTTCTCTGATCAGATCACCGGAAGAATCCAGCTTTCGGATTTTTTCGTCAGCCTGGTCTTTGGCATCCTCCTTGGCCATTTTGGTCAGCCATTTGGCAAAGTCATTTTGCTGAGCTTCAGCCGACTGCCAGCTAAACAAAAACGGACCAAGCCCTGATGCCAGGATTAGCAAGACCGTTAAACGGATTTTATGAAGGCGAAAAAATCTCATCAACCGAAATTAGAAACTTTTAAATATCGGAACAAACGGAAAACGTTTAATCCCGAAACTCTGTTGTAGCAGTCAGCATGAATAAATTTACTCCGCAAACATAAAATCCAACTTTGCAGCGTTGTATTCGCTAATTTAATCGCTTATATTTAGACAATGATTCAACAACAAAGCACATACAAATTATCTTTTCTTTCTGCGGCCGTAGCTCCTGCGGCTTGCTGTTGCTGTTGTTGTAAGTAATACCGGTCTTAACTGCTTCTCTTTTTACCGGTTTTATCGCTTTTCTATTCCATCTGTACATTTATCCATCAATTACTATTACTGCAATGTCTGTATCTGTATCTCCAACACCGTATTCTACCTCTGTAGAGTCATTTATTGGCAATACCCCCCTGCTCCCTATTTCGCATTCGGGATCAAGAAGTGTAAAAATTGCCGCCAAGCTGGAATGGCAACAATTGGGCGGCAGTGTTAAAGCCAGAGCTGCTTATCGCATCATTCGCGATGCGATGAATCGGGGAGAGCTCGGAAATGGCCGCCGCCTGCTTGATGCAACAAGCGGCAATACCGGCATCGCTTACGCTTCTATACTGAGCCGTCTTGGGTTGCCTCTGACCTTATTCGTACCCGAAAATGCATCCGAAGAACGAAAAACGTTGTTTAAAGCACTCGGTGCCGAGGTTCGATATACTTCAAAGTATGAATCCACTGAAGGATCTCAGGAAGCTGCCCGGGACCTGGCAGATGCGCATCCGGAGCACTATTTCTATGCCGATCAATACAGCAACCCTTCCAACTGGAAGGCTCATTATGAAAGCACCGCTGATGAAATCTGGAAACAAACCAACGGGCAGATCACCCATTTCGTCGCCGGACTCGGAACCACCGGAACGTTTACGGGCACCGGGCGGAGGCTGAAAGAGTTGAATCCGGACATCCAACTGGTTGCACTTCAACCGGACGGAGCCTTACACGGGCTGGAAGGCTGGAAACACCTCGAATCTGCGGGAGCCCCGGCAATTTATGATTACCGGCTTGCCGATCAATTCCTAAACGTGCGTACCGAAGATGCCTATCAAACCATACGTCAGGCAGCACAGGATGAAGGTGTTATGCTGAGCCCCTCTTCCGCTGCTAATCTATTTGGTGCTCGACAAGTGGCAGCTGAAAACCGGGATGGCTTTGTCGTCACCGTCTTTCCCGATGATGCTTCCAAATACGGAACTGTAATTAAAGATCTTTTTTAAACAATGGCGCTTTATATCTCTGAAAACCTTCTCGATTTCATCAAACATCACGGTCTCTCAACTTATCCGTATGAATGCTGCGGTTTCCTCTACGGCACAGATGATGGTGAGCATCGCACCGTTCAACATGTTGAAAAAGCATCTAACTCCCGCAAGGGTGATCAGCGTCGGCGTTTTGAAATTTCGCCAAATGAATATCTACATGCTGAGCGGCAAGCTGCTCACTTAGGATATGACTTGATCGGCATTTATCACTCGCATCCGGATCATCCCTCAGAGCCGTCTGAACACGACCGCAGCCAGGCGATGCCGTTTTTCTCGTATGTTATTGTTTCGATAAACGAAAGCGTACCGGGCACATGCCAGTCATGGCGCTTACAGGAAAACCGCTCTTTCACCGAAGAAACCATTACCACAGAACCTTCGGAAGAATTCGTCAACAATAGTTAATTACCAATAGAAATCATTTTATAACCATGCCTACAATATTTATCCCAACCCCGCTTCGCAAGTATACTTCAGGTGAGCGAACCATTTCCACCGAAAGCGAAACCGTCGGTGCTGCACTTCAGGAACTCACTCGCCAATATCCGGAAGTTAAGCCCCATCTGTATGATGAGGACGGAAACCTACGCTCATTTATCAAAATTTACGTTGAAGATGAAGAAGTCCCGGCAGATCAAACCGGAGCAAAAACCGTAGCTACATCTGCCCAAATCAGTCTTGTTCCGGCTATTGCCGGAGGAAGTACAAGCACCAACGGAGCACCTGTGAATAACAGAAATACCGATTTTTCCCCCGAAGAGCTTGCCCGATACAGCCGCCATATCAGTATTGCTGATTTTGGCATGGAAGGGCAAAAAAAGCTCAAACAGGCAAGAGTCCTCGCTATCGGAAGTGGCGGCCTGGGAAGTCCGCTTTTACAGTACCTTGCAGCAGCCGGTGTGGGGACCATTGGTCTTGTTGAGTTCGATACGGTTGAAGACAGCAACCTACAGCGACAGGTTCTATACGGAACTTCCGATATCGGTAAACCCAAAGCCGAACAAGCGAAAAAGCGGCTGCTGGATTTAAATCCGCATATTAAAGTAGAACTCCACAAGGTTCGTCTCACCTCTGAAAATGCCCGGGAGATTATCCGCGAATACGACGTTGTGGCTGACGGTACCGACAATTTCCCGACTCGCTACCTGGTCAACGATGCCAGTCTATTCGAAGGTAAGCCCAATGTGTACGGATCGATTTTTCAATTTGAAGGTCAGGTTTCGGTATTTAACTACAAAGATCCGGAAACCGGTGAATACGGACCGAACTATAGAGACCTCTTTCCGTCTCCCCCTCCTCCCGGCCTGGTTCCCAGCTGTGCCGAAGCGGGTGTATTAGGGGTGTTACCCGGTATTATTGGCAGCCTTCAGGCGAATGAAGTAATTAAAGTACTGACCGGAATCGGCACACCGCTTTCGGGTCAACTGTTTCTGTTTGATGCGCTATCATTCACCACACGTAAACTGAAAGTGAACAAAAATCCGGAAAACCCGATCACCGGAGAAAATCCGACCCAGACCCAGCTCATCGATTATGAGGAATTTTGCGGCATTCCGGCTTCCGATGAACAATCCGAAGAGGATAGCGTACCGGAAATCACCGTAACTGAATTAAAAACCTGGCTGGATGAAGGTCGTGATTTCAAGCTCATTGATGTTCGCGAACCTCACGAATATGAAATCGCGAATTTGGATGCTGAACTCATTCCGCTGGATACGGTGAGTGATGCCGCAGATCAAATTCCCAAGGATAAAGAAGTTGTGGTACACCGCCGATCAGGTGCCCGAAGTGCCACTGCTATTCGGGAGTTAAGAGAAAAATTCGGCTACGACAAGCTTTATAAT
>SLJN01000237.1 GCA_007135115.1 Balneolales bacterium | reverse complement strand
TTGGTCTGATGTTTTCGTAGTCAAAGTATTAGCAGTGTTTTATGGGGTTCGTGTTTATACTCGTTGTTTGAACCGTCACATCGGGAAAACGTTGACGGATGCGTTCGGCAAGTTCATCGACTGCCGGAATTTCACTTTCATAATGACCGATATCGGCCAGTAAAAAATCTTCGCGACCGGTAAAATATTCGTGGTATTTAAGATCAGCCGTTACATAGGCGTCGGCTTTCCCTATGGCGCTTGAGATCAATGGAGCGCCTGCGCCTCCGCACAGGGCGACCCGCTTAATTTGTTCGGGGGCGCCGCTGTAGGAAATATGTTCGCAGGAAAATGTCTCTTTAATAAGATCGAGAAAAGCGCTGGTTTCAATAGGCTCCTCAAATTCGCCTACTACGCCAAGACCGTGGGATGCTTCATCCAGTTTTACCTGAGAGCTCCAGCTGCGGGTGGAACGGTCTACATCATGAAGGGCTCGTTTAATATCTTTCAACAGATATTGCTGCGTTACCACTTTAAAATGGGCCTCTCCGGCTGCCGGGGAAGCGTAAGCAATGGAATCACCAAACCGGTTGAGAATGGATTGAATTTCGTTGGCTGATTGTGGAGCCGCGGAAATTTCCAGCAGGCAATCCTGATCCTGCATGGGTTGCAAAAATTCGGTGCCGGTAAGCCCGAGTTTTTCCGCCATAATAAAAGAAACCCCGTCGTTGGCGATGTCGTAGTTGGTGTGCGCTACAAACAAAGAAATATCATGCTTGAGCAGCCCGGCAATCATGTTGCCTTCTTCGGTATCGGTATTGATTCGGGAAAGTTTTTTGAAAATCAGCGGATGGTGGGCGACAATGAGATCGGTGTTTAGCTGTTGCGCCTCATCAATGACTTCGGGCGTGACGTCGAGGCAGCATAAAATGTTTGAAACCTGTTGTGAAGAAGAACCGAGAAGCAGTCCTATATTGTCAAAATCCAGCTTGGTTGTTGGAGGAGCCTGTTGATCGAGAAATGCAGAGATATGCTCAACCTTTATGGTCATATCGTTTCCGGCCGCCCTCCAGATTTTGAATTTCCGGTTAGGTTTCCGGCCGGGAATTGGCACCTCATTCGTGCTGTTACCGGCAATGTAGTTAGCATTAACAACCTATATGCTACGTATATGTTTGCAAAGAATCTCAAAGATAAGATTTATTCAGCTAAGAATAAAAACTATTTTTGCACTAAGTGTAACGAAAAACCTAACTCAATTATTAACTCAGCCAACAAAAAATATTAATGAATACGGATATAGTCGCCAATCTTGAAGAAGTTAAATCACAAATAGAATCTATTTGCAGTAAGTGTAATCGCTCTTCTGAAGAGATAACCCTCATTGCCATCAGTAAAATGAAGCCGGTAGAGGATATTCGCACCGCTCTTGAATGCGGACAGGTGGAATTCGGTGAGAATAAAGTACAAGAGCTTACCGGCAAGATGGAAGAGCTGCCGGATGAGCGGGTCAGCTGGCACATGGTTGGTCAGCTGCAGACCAACAAGATCAAATATATGATCGACCGGGTAAACTGGATACACTCGGTGCCGAAGAAAAAGGCATTGAAAGAAATCGAGAAGAGAGCGGAAGCGGCAGGTCGCCAGATCAATGTGTTGATTCAGGTTAACATTAGCGGGGAAGATCAAAAAAGCGGATGCGAGCCGGAAGCACTGCCGGAGTTGCTGGATTATGCGCGTGGCCTCAAATATGTTCGGGTACGCGGCCTGATGGGCATGGCTACACTGACGGATGACCGGGATCAGATTCGAAGCGAATTTGCATTACTGCGAAAACTCAGGGATCAGCACAAAGATGCTTATGATGAACCTGTCAAACTGGAACACCTTTCCATGGGAATGACCCACGACATGGATATTGCCATTGAAGAAGGGGCTACGATGATAAGGGTGGGAACGGCCATTTTCGGAGTGAGAGATTATCAGTGAAAAATGTTTCTTATTTTGAAACAACTTTTATAACAATTCGCTAAACATGCTTACCGATAGCAGTAGTTTTGTCGTTATTTAAGAATCCGGAGTAAGAACGTGTTACTCTCTGATCCCATTAACCAGGCAATAATATGGAAGATGTAATTATAGTCAGCCTTGCTTTGATCACCGGTACGGTAATTTCACTGGGGTTTTTCTACACCGTATATAAGTTGATTAAACTGTTTGTGGATCGCCGTAGTGTTTCGCGCATGCCCGAAAACATTCAGAATAGACTCAATGAGCTGGAGCAAAACAATCAATACCTGGAAAAGCGCATTCGTAATCTTGAGGCGATAACAACCGATGAAGATTTTACGCCGCAGTCAGAATCTCTGGATTCGTCTTCAACGAAACAGGAGGCCGGCAGCGGCATGAAGCTCCAAAACACACTTCGCTCCCGCAGCTAAATTTGGTATGTAGTTATGGCAAATAATGATATAACTGAGCCGGCTGTCACCACTTTTGTGGTTGGAGACCCACTGGCTTTCATTGTGCTAATTATTGCACTGTTTACGGTTATTGCAGGGGTAAGTGCTATCGTGATAAAATTGATGCGAAAAACCCAGAATCAAAAGATACTTCAGCGCGTACCGGAACGGCTCGATGATATTCGAAAAACCCATCAGAAACTTGATCGAAGAGTTTCGAAACTTGAGGCAAGTAAAAAATAATCGGGTTGATTAAATCGCGGAAACCGGCGTCATCAAGGCGGATAAAGTTTTGGGGACAATTTTTGTAATGTATTCGTTACCCTCCTGAATCTGAATGCTTGCCATCATCCCTGCTGGCATGTAACTTTCAGGCAATTATATACTCTGGAGGATTATGAAGCTTACCGCACTTGAAATTAAACAACAGACTTTTGAGAAGTCGCTCCGCGGCTATGATGTCGCTGAGGTGAAGTCATTCCTGAATATTGTTTCCAGCGAGTGGGAGCATCTCGTAAGTAAAAACAAAGAGCAGGATAAAGAGATCGCCCAGCTCAAAGAAAAGCTGAAGCACTACGAAAAAGTGGAAGAAGCACTTCACGAAACGCTCCAAACAGCCAAACAATCAGCAGAGCAGCGGGTATCGGGAGCCAGGGAAGAAGCCCGGAATAAAATTGAAAAAGCGGAAATCGAAGCTGAAAATATCCTTAGAGAAGCCCGCCAGCAGCGCCAGCAAATTCGCCAGAGTGTGATGCGTCTGTTGGATCGCCGCGAAGAAATAATCCGTGGGATGAGATCTTATCTTGATATGGCTCAGGAATCGCTTCAGACCTTTGCCAAGGACGAGTCTGCCATTTTCAGTATGCCTGAGCAAGAGGATGATGAGGATTTGCCGGATAAAAAGAAAATCAACACCGGGGCATCTTCCAATAACGGAGGAAAAGTTTCTGATCAAAAGGCCTCAGGCAGCAGGGATGGTAAAAAACAAAATCAAAGCACTTCTTCTGCCCCGGGAACCGAAGATATTGATGAACTTTTAGACGATATCGATTAGTTTTATCCGGAAATTATTGTAACGTTACCGGCGGAGTATCAGACTCACTAAGGATGATCGATATTCGTAATGTATAATTAAAAAATATTTCGCACCCCTCAAATTAGCGACTGTGCGATTGTATCAGTAAAAAAATCATAGACGTAATACCTTTTTATGCAGCAAATCGATTCAGTAGAAACTTTTCGTAAAAAACGCGACGAAGCTCTCGACTTTATTCAACAAAAGACCGATTTACGCCCGGAATATATGCTCATTCTGGGAACCGGATTGGGACGACTTGCCGATCAAATGGATGTGAAGACAACCATTGCGTATGATGAAATCCCCCATTTCCCCACATCTACGGTAGAAACACATTCCGGCAGATTGCTTTTTGGTGAGCTCGGCGGTAAGACCGTTGTTGCGATGCAGGGCCGATTTCACTACTACGAAGGCTATACCTTGCAGCACATTGTTTTTCCCATCCGGGTGCTGAATGCCAACGGGGCATCCCATTTACTGGTTTCCAACGCCTGCGGCGGAATGAACCCGAATTTCAGCCGCGGTGATATCATGTGTATTGTTGATCAGATCAACATGCTCGGAGATAACCCGCTGATCGGCCCTAACGACGATCAACTTGGCGTAAGGTTTCCTGATATGAGTGAGCCCTACACCAAAGAGCTCATTGAAACGGCCCGGGAGGTCGCCCTGGAAAATAACGTGAGGATGCACGAAGGGGTCTTTGTTGCAGTTACCGGTCCGAACCTGGAAACCCGTGCGGAATACAGGTTCCTCAGAACGATAGGTGCTGATGTGGTTGGAATGAGCACAGTGCCGGAAGTGATAGCGGCACAGCATCTCGGAATGAAAGTGCTCGGTATTTCGGTGATCACCGATGAATGTTTCCCGGAAGCCCTGGAGCCGGTTTCACTCGAAGATGTGGTTGAAGCAGCCGGTATCGCCGAGCCGAAAATGACGGCAGTGATGACTGGTGTTTTGAAGCGATTATAGATGATCCGGCTTTGAAATAAGCCGGATACCCATGGCGTTAACGATCAGTTATAAGTTGTTAACTACATAAAGATTATTGGCCAAATATGTATTCTTACGGCGGAGAAATCTGGAATGAGTTTGAGTGGGAAGCTCACATAAATCAGATGGAAAAGGAGCAAAAGCGGCTCCGGGCCTTTTTTGATCATAACGAAGGAACCGACAAGCCGCGCTGGCTGCAGCTTATGAGCGAATACAACTCTAACATAGAGGCTGTAAATGCTTTTATAGAAGAGGAGCTGCTTATAGAAGAATCCTATTTTCCTGATGAAGATGAACTCGACGACGATGACGAGGACATCGAAGATCCGCTGTTTGGTATGGATAATGGAGATCATCTTTTTAATGATGATGAAGA
>SLJN01000108.1 GCA_007135115.1 Balneolales bacterium | reverse complement strand
TGTTCTGCGTGGCATTCATAAAAAAACTATGTGCAGCAAACGCTTACACGTTCGCACGAAATGCTGGTTATGTGATAGATATCCAAACTAACCTTCATCAATATTGAAAGAAAAGTATTTCATTGGATCAGCGGTAGTTAATAATGCTGAAGTGGTTGCAAGATAAATGCTCGATATAAATGACCATAAACATGCTGGACCGTCTGTTACGTTTTTTCTGAAATCCGAACTGGCCACGAATTTACCAGCGTCAATTACTAGAATACCATCAACACTACCCTCATCTACTTTTTTTCTTATTGTATCTACATTGCTCCATCCAGTGTACCCAACTGCAAATACTGGAATACTTCTGTCCAATAAAGAATTATACTTACCATCGGGTGAATTTAACCTATTACCAATAGCTGTAATACGAGAACTTCTTTTCAAATTAGTAACTTGCGATGAGGTAGATTTTACTTCTTCCCATTGTCGAGATACATCCGACTTGACTTCAATAACAGCTGCAACACCATCAGCCATATATAAACGTGGATCTTTAAGGGAAAAGGTCGGAATACTTGGAAAAAATGGATACTCTATAACTATGTCGAGCTGCCCACTTTTTTGACCCTGACGATCTACAATTTCACCGCTACCAAACCTATAAGCAGGTGGAAAAACATTAGATAAAAAGGCATTAACAAATATTTCACGTTCTTTGCCCTTAGAATCTGAAGACATATGATTACTTGCAGAATATGCGGCAAGTAGCATATCTCTTACTCCTGAGATACGCTGTTCTATGTAATGGATATTCTTGTGAGCAGGCATATAAAATATATTTTTGGTACCACATAACAACCTACTGACCTGATAGACGGCCGGATAGCAAATATAACGCCGCCATCCTTACGGCAAGCCCGTTCGTAACCTGATCAAGGATAATCGCCCGTGGGCTGTCGGCGACTTCACTTTCCAACTCCACGCCCCGGTTAACCGGTCCGGGATGCATAATCGTAAAATCGGGAAACTCTTTGAGATGGCGTTTTTTAATCCCGAATTGTTCGTGATACTCTCTTACGGACGGAAACAGACCCTGTTCCTGCCGCTCCAGCTGTATGCGAAGGGCCATGGCAACATCACACCATTCCAGGGTTTCTTCGAGATGATAGGACACTTTTGCGCCAAGTTCGTCTGCGAATAATGGTATCATCGATTTCGGGCCGCATACGGTTACTTCCGCACCCATGCGGGTTAACCCGATAATGTTGGACCGTACCACACGGCTGTGCAGGATATCTCCGATGATGGCCACTTTTAGACCCTTGAGCTCGCCGAACTTTTGTTTCATCGAGTACATGTCGAGCAGGGCCTGCGTGGGATGCTCATGGGGGCCGTCTCCGGCATTGATGACCGAAGTATCAATGCAGCGTGTGAGGTAGTGGGCTGCTCCGGGACTTTGGTGTCTTATGACTACCATGTCAATTTTCATCGCCCCGATATTCTGGATGGTATCTTTGAGCGACTCGCCTTTTCCAACACTCGATCCTTTGGCGGAAAAATTTACCACATCCGCTCCCATTCGTTTTTCGGCAAGTTCAAATGAGAGTCGGGTGCGAGTACTGTCTTCATAAAAAAGATTTACGACGGTCACATCCCGCATCGTCGGAATTTTCGGGATAGGTCTGTTGAGTATCTCCAAAAAGCGGTCGGATTGTTGGAGAATATGACCAATATCCTCAGCCGAATAATCAGCCAGCCCCAGTAAGTGGCGATGATTGAAATCGGGGGTTTTATCTTCCGGCTCTGTCATGAATCGCTTTCTTTTTTAACCACATAAACAGCATCTTCTCCGTCCTCTTCCACCATGTGTACACGGATTTCTTCGTGCTCATGTGTTGGTATCATTTTGCCCACGATATCCGCCTGAATGGGCAGTTCCCGATGCCCGCGATCAATCATGCAGCAAAACCGGATTCCTGCAGGACGACCGAAACTCATGACAGCTTCCAGGGCGGATCGTACCGTACGGCCTGTGTATAAGACATCATCCACCAAAACCACTTGTTTGTTGTACAGATCAAAGGGGATATCGGTAAGTTGTACTGAGGGCATTTTCATGCGGGATCGGAAATCATCCCGGTAAAAGGTGATATCCAACACCCCGAGAGGTACATCGAGATGAAAATAGCTTTTGATGCGATCCCGCAGGCGCCTGGCCAGATACACGCCCCGGGTTTGCATGCCGATTAAAACCAACTCCGAAGGATCATCAAACGGTTCAACAACCTGATGCGCAAAGCGGGTCAGCGTCCGTTCGATATCCTGGGTTGAGAGAATCCGGGAATGTTCCAAGGTTTATTGGGATTCTAAAGTGGTGTAAAGTCGCTGAGAAGTTAGTTAACTTAAGCGGATATCTCAATGCGATAACGCAATTTTGAACATGCTGAAAATTCTCAAATTTTACCGGAAGGTCGGGTTTGGCCTCCATCTTAATTTTGTTTAAGATTACCCCATATATATCATCTTACAGACCTGAATTAATCCATTTTTAGTTTCCATTTTTATGTCCGTCAATACGATAACTATAGATTTTTGGAACACCATTGTCATCGCTAAAAGCAATGGAGACGACCGACAAGCAGCACGCATACGCGGCGTTCAGGAACTTGGCTCTAAGTACAACTCATCGATTACTGAAGAACAGGTGCAAAAAGCACGAAAATATGCCGATGACCAGTTCGAAAAAGAATGGTTAGGCAAGCAACGTACCCAACCTACCTATGAATTGATTTCCAATATGTTGGAGTATCTTGCTATCCCTGCACAGGAAGAAGAGATTGATCAACTTGTAGAAATTTTTCAGAATTCGATGTTTGACGGACCTCCGGATCTTGCTCCGGGAGTTGACGAGGCTCTGCAACAGTTATATCAAGTCGCCCCGCTGGTGATTATTTCGGATACCATGTTCAGCCCCGGCAAAGTGCTGCGCAGCTACTTGCGGGAAAAGCGGCTGTACAACTATTTCCACTATTTTGTTTTCAGTGATGAAATCGGGGTTAGCAAACCACATTTTCGCGCCTTTGAAAAAGCATTGGCAACCACAGGCACTCCACCACATGAATCCGTCCATATTGGTGACATTGACCAAACCGATATAGTCGGCGCTCAAAATATGGGGATGAAATCGATTTTGTATACGGGGGTATCGGATGCTGATGCCGCAAAAACTTCTGCTCATTACGTTTGTCCGACGTGGAAGGATATCGTAAAAACTATTCAGCATTTATAATATACCCTTCAAACATAAGTGCACTCAATCATGTTTTTTGAAAGTTTTCTTTAAGACCCGAGGCAACCCTACCGCAACTTATCACCGTACTGGTTAGTGAAATTCTGAAAATCAGTCTTTTCACATTCACTAAACCTTGGTGATATAACTATGCTTTCACAAGCCCGAATCGCAAGTTCAAAGCTAAGCCTATCTATCAGCTCACCCTTAACCTGCCTGTTTGCCTTGATGTTTTTAGTGGCCGGCTGCGACATGGCTACTGACGCAAATGATGAGCCCGGAGAAAATGAAGTGTTTATGGATGGACACTCCTTCTCTCCGTCTACACTTGAGGTCGAAGCCGGCACTACCGTCACATGGGTCAACACCAATAATGAAGCTCATACGGTAACCAGCGGATCACATGACGGTGATGCAGACGGCGAGTTTGATAGCGGTACCATGGAGCCGGGCGACGAATTTTCCTACGAGTTTGATAAAGAAGGGACCTACGACTACTTCTGCATTCCTCACGTCGATCAGGGCATGACCGGCACCATTGTCGTCACTTCCGGGAGCTAATAACTTAGCCTTTTTTTTACCACCCTGAAGTTTCTATCAACGGAATCTAACCGCTTTTTGCAGGAGGATTTTTGATACCAATTATCGTCTTTATCATTAGCTTTTTACTTCTATCAGCATCGGGTCAAAACCAAGATGATATCATCTATTACACAGATTCCGGTTATGCAGAGTTTCACTCATCTGTACCGCTGGATACGTTTACCGGGAAATCTGACTACTTGACGGGCATGATCGATCTTTCGGAAAATGAGATTGACTTTTACCTGGACCTGGAAACACTAAAAACCGGCAACAATCGCAGAGACCGCGATATGTACCGTACGTTGAAAGTCGATAATTACCCCTTTGCTGAATTTACCGGAAAACTGGACTCAGACTTTGATGAAAGTACCAATGAAACCCAGTCTGTAAAAGCTACCGGTGAGTTCAAAGTACATGGCGTATCCCGGGAAGTTACGATTGAAGGCAGCTTGCAAAAAATCAGCGACTCTTTACTACTTAAAGCCGAATGGATCTTGGATCTTAGAGATCATGATATCGAGCCGCCGGGCATACTGATTTACAGAGTTGCCGACGAAATCGAAATTGAAATTGAAGCCACTCTTGAAGCCAAAAATCGGGATGAGCTGTAACCCATATTCAAATATCAACTTATCGGAATGAGCCATATTAGTATGTACCGCATTTTCACTGTGTTTTTACTCACCGGGCTGATCTTTTTACCGTTAATGGCAGAAGCTCAGTTAACACGAGAACGTGCTGACGTTGATGAACCAGTGGATGATATCTTCTGGGCGAATACCAATATCGGTCTGAATACCGTGCGTTCAGACCCCGCCGGAACCATGAACACGACGGTAAAACATACTTTCGGGCTTGTGGAAGGCGGAATCGATCGTTTTTTCGGAATGGATGACGGGGCCAATACCAAATTGGGTATCGAGTATGCTTTTACGGATCGATTTTCGGCAGGCATCAGCCGCATGACCTTTCGGAATGTGGTCGGACTGAGTGGCAAATATAATATCATCAGACAAACCACGACCGACAGCACCCCTATTGACCTTGCCATTTACGGCTCCTCTGGTATTGAGACTCTTTCGGGTACCGGTCAGGA
>SLJN01000002.1 GCA_007135115.1 Balneolales bacterium | reverse complement strand
TTGGGAGTTACTGTATGACACTATAAATATGAGAGTCGTGCAACAGACACTACCGGCGGATCCGCGAAAATCCGCGGCTAATAAATCTGTCAATGTCATCGTGAGTTGACCCCAGCTAAGCCCGCTTAATCTTTTTATATGCTCGAATCCGACTACTTTTTCTGGATTGTCATTCTGTACCTTTCGGTGCTGATGGGCATATCCATTCTCAAAAGCTACCTGATTCGCAGTCAGGACGACTTCATGGTAGCCGGACGAGCTACGCCCACCTACAAACTTGTCGGCACGCTGCTCTGCACGTGGATGGGATCCGGAAGTCTGCTGGCAGGGGCCGGACTTGCTGCTCGGGTCGGGTTTTCCGAACTCTGGATGGCAGCCGGAGCGTGGGTTGCCATCGTCATTGTGTTTTTCCTGGCCGCGCGCGTGCGGCGCATTGCCCAATACACCGTTCCGGATATCCTGGAAAAACGCTACAACAAGTGGGCGCGCATTTTGGGGACGCTGGTGGTCATCATTGCCTATACAACTATTGTGGGCTATCAGTTTCAGGGTGGCGGATTTGTGCTGGAGTTGGTCGCCGGTATTCCCATTGAGCAGGGCGTCATCATCACGGCAGCGTTTATAATCACCTTTACGGCTTTTGCGGGGATGATGTCGATAGTTTCGGTGGATGTTATCAATGGTCTGGTCATTACCCTGGCGGTGCTGGTTGCCGTGCCCGTTGTATACTTTTCTATCGGTGGTGCGGAGCATCTGACGACCACGCTTGACCCGAGTCATTTCGAGGTTTTCGGGGATCAAAACTTTTTGTGGGCGATGGGGGTATTCTTCCCGACTTTTTTGCTGCTTTTGGGCGAGTCGAACATGTATCAAAAGTTTTTTTCAGCCCGGAGCGAGAAAGCGGCTAAACACGCTGTCATCTGGTGGGTGATTGGCACGATCATCGTGGAGACTGCCATTGCTTCACTGGCGATTTTTGCCTTCAGCTACTTCGGGAATTTATCGGAAGGCTCCGAATTTTTCCTTTCCGCTGATAACTCTGAGCAAATCATTCTGCACACGGCACGATACGGTAGTGAAGTCGGGCTGCCGCTGATTGCCGGACTGCTTCTGCTGTGTGCGGCCGTAGCGATTATCACCTCGACCGGGAATAGTTTCCTGCTCACTCCTTCCACGAACCTGACCCGCGACATCTACCAGCGGTTCATCAACCCGGAAGCCGGGGAAAAAACGGTAATTTTGTTTCAGCGCTCCATGGTCATTCTGCTCGGGGTGATGGCATATTTCTCCCTCCGTTATTTTGAAACCATCCTCGAAATGGCTTTCACCGCTTATACCATGATCGGTGCGGGGCTAACTCCGGCACTACTTGCTGTATTCCTGTGGAAACGGGTAACGACTGCCGGTGGCGTAGCTTCCATCGCAACGGGCATGGGTGTTACCCTTTTAATCACCATAATAAATGCGGCAGGCGACGAACCGCTCACCATGTTCGGCTGGGTTGTAGGGGCGGATCAAATAGTCATTCCGGCCGCACTGGCTTCGATACTCGTGTTGATCGTAGTCTCATTGTTGACTCCTCCGGATCCCAAAGAAAAATGGGAACCCTTTTATACCAAGGAGACTACTCTGGATGAGGTTATTGGACAAAATCACAAATAACAAGCACCAAAACTCAAATAAATTCCAATGTCTAAAAATCCAATTCCCCAAAACGGCCATGGCAACCGTTTGGACTTTCGAAAATTGATTATTGAAGCTTATTTGTCATTTGAGTTTTGATCATTGTGATTTTTGCAAATGTCAAGGTCTCGGATAAGGATGATTCCTTGGAATCGGCTCTGCTTCAAGTTCGAAACCATCGTTGATTTCAAACGGTGATACGCGCAGCGGTTTGGAGCTTTCTCCAATCAGATACAGTAGCATGGGCTTGGTAAATGACGGTATGGAAACCTCTCCGTTATCATTCTTTTCGAACTTCCGGTTTGCCGAGCCTACGCTTCTCAAGTAAATCGTCGCATCATTGTAGGATGATATTCTGCCGTTCATGGCATCGTAGTTCGGACGGCCGAACCTGGAAACCTGTGGCGCCTCAACTTCCCTTTTGATTGTCTGAGCTATTACAAATACGCCATTGGGCAGGATATAGCTCGTCAGCCGATGCGGTCGAAGAACTTCAAAAAGAATACTTGTTGCCGTTTCGTCACTGAAGCTATGGGTAACACGTTCATCCGGAATGATAGCCGGATCAAAGGATAAATCCATATCCGTCTCACGTGCAATTTCCGAAATCACTTCCAACAGGCGAGTATCCTCGAATTCAAAGGAGTATTGGTTACGGTCGGCGTAGCTCTCTCCAACAAATGTAAATATCAACAACGCGAGCAGACCGGTTCTCAATAGCCACCACATAGTATAATGGAATGTTGCATCAGTTAGGGTTTATGCCTACATACAACTTATGTCAGAAGAGTTAATTGTTGGGTTACACTAACATAGATTCAACCTGCCTTTACACTCCCCTCGGATGCTGAATCTACCACGTTACGAATAATCTCCCGGGTCTTCAACACCACCAAAAGTTGTGTCGATAATGTAATTAATAAATAACCCCTTTGGTAGTGTCGAAGCGGGATGATTTAAGATTATCGGGAGATACTAAACCGGTTGTCAGCCACCTCGTATTCGAAATCGAAACTATGTGACAACGTCTCTACAACTTTTTCGGCGCTTTCCGGCTCGGAGAGATAAAGTGAATGTGTGCGGGTCAGCAGATCTTCGGCTTCCACCGATATGTCGATATCAAAGCGGCGTTCTACTTCATCAAATATGGCAGAAAGCGGCTGGTTTGAAAAGTAAAACCCGTTTTTTCGCCATGCGGTAACTTCATCCACCGGACGGATTTCAGGGGTGCTTGGTTCGGTATCGTTGAGCTGTAGCCTGCTAAAGTATCCTTCCTGAAGAGCTACAAAAGCGTTCGGATTTGCCCGTGATGCGAACTCAACACTGCCTTCTTCAAGGGCTACGGAAGTTTCCACGTACTCATCAGATTGCCAGGCCCTCACGTTAAAACGTGTGCCGGTAGCTCGTACGTAGGCATTTTGTGTTTCTACATTAAAGTTTTGATCTGAGGAGGCGACATCGAAATAGGCTTCACCATAGAGTTCGAGGTTGCGGTGATCATCACCAAATGATCGATCGTAGATTACTTTGGACCCACTGTTCAGCTCCATGCGGGTACCATCGGGCAACGTGGTTTCAACGAACTCTCCGCGAGGTGCTACGACCTCAATAGGCTGCTGCAGGTAGTACCATATACCGGCAAATGCCGATATTAAAATTACTGCCGCTGCAGATATCCATAATTTGTAATTGTAGGTGGAGGTAACATTCACAGAGCCCTGTGCCGCGGCACCTCCGGAGTCCGCTTCGCTCAATCCGCTATCGGATCCGATTTGTTGACGGATTCGATTAAACTGCTGATCTATTTCCTGCTCTGATGCCTCTACGGATGCTGCGCGATCGGAATCAGCGGCGGCATCCCATAAATATTCAATCTCTCTATGGGCTTCCTCCGGAAAGCTCGATTTAATTTCTTTTGGTAATGTTATTTTCTTTCGGTTTTTCATCGTCGTTCGCTACTGCTGCTGTTACTATGCTGATTATGTCGATTTCTCAGATGATTCAGAGCGCTTACTATATGATTATTAACAGTTCGTGGAGAGCACTCCATTACCTCTGCAATTTCTTCATGATCCAATCCCTCAAACCGGCTTAATTCAAAAGCCTCTCTCTGACGGATCGGAAGCTCTTCAATCCATTGATTGAGACGAACTTTAAGCTCTTCCTGCTCTTCGTTCTCTGCATCATCGGAAATCGATGGAGCGGGATCAGGCTCGGTATCGTCAACTCCAAGACTCATCCTGGAGTGATCCCTTAAATAATTGTAGCATTTGTTGCGTACCATCCGGTATAACAAAGCTTTGAGGGATTTGTCGGTATCCAGATCAAAGCGTTTGTGCCACAATTTAATATAAACATCCTGCAAAACGTCGCGTGCGGCTTCCTCATCTGCGATGATTCGGGTCGCAAAGCGCAACATAGGGTTATAGGTTTTCCTGAACAATTCAGCATAAGCCTGTTCATTGGAAAGTCTTAATTCTATTCCCCACTGTTCAAATTGTTCGGCTGTGAGCGCACTCATTTAGCTATAAACTGGTGGCGAAGCCGGGTTTTTGTTGAACCCTTTTCCGCAAAATTTCGGTTGACCAATTATCCACACTGTATTTCCATCCGGAAAATACGGATACAACGAAGATAATATTCACCATATTTGAAAGTCCTGCCAGTTTATTGTCTGCCAATAATTTACCTGCAACCTACCCCCCCCAAAAAAAAGATTAAAGAAGGAAGCCGGATGGCAGTCCGACTTCCTTTATGGTGAAAGCGATGAGTTTGGATAGTCATCGCTTAGGGGTTGGTCTGTTCTGGGCAAAATTGAGTAAACTGGTAAAAATTCTTTTCACAGGAAAAATAGAACATCAGTACGTCAAAGAGCCGAATTAAAATTTCGGTTCATTTTGGGTTTCAATTGTAGTACCCAAACCGGTTTGTCGATGACTACTACCATCCATGATTTTTTTCATCTCCACAAACCACTGTTCCCAAGAAAAATACAAGAGTCGAATCAGTTGAATTACCAGCTTATTTTCACACTTCAGGCCATAAATTTGTGCCTGTAAGAAAAGTGGTAGTGTCTTAAGAAAACTCATGTTGCCATTTGGAAACAACAGATAATTAAGGCGAATAAGTAGTTTAAGAAAAATTGGGTGTTTGGCTCCATGGCGTGCTTTGAGCCCACAAATACCTGAATTTCTGAGTTACCGGATATACTAAACCGACCGGATCAGATATTGGCGTTTTCTTACAGACACTAAGTAGCAGACTTGCCAAAGATGGTTGGGTT
>SLJN01000235.1 GCA_007135115.1 Balneolales bacterium | reverse complement strand
TTTACACATGGTTATTTGTCATCATTTTCTACCCTCTTTTTTCCGTTTATCCTCAAGAGTTGATTTATCGCTGCTTCTTGTTTCATCGTTATGAGCCCATTTTTCATCGGCAGCGGTTCATGATTCACGTTAGTGCACTTACGTTCGGCTATCTCCACATCATTTTCGGAAATTACCAGGCTGTTTTTCTGACCTATGGAGCAGGTTATATTTTTGGTCGCACGTATGCGGAAACTAAATCAACACTGGCCGTATCTTTTGAACACTCCCTATATGGCATACTTATCTTCACTATTGGGTTTAATCACTATTTCCTCAATTCCGTTGTACTAGACCTGAATATTTTCTTTGCCGATTATATCAAACCACTAGGTGACTTTCTTACATTTTTAGGTTAATCTACCTTTTTCATCAGATATCTAAACTTCCCCAGTTGAGTCATGAAAGCAGAAACCTTCCGGCTATCCGATAATTATGGAAAAAAACTATATGCCTATAAATGGCAACCGGATTCCGGCAAGGCGAAAGCTGCTGTGCAACTGGTTCATGGGATAATGGAATATAGCGGGCGCTATGAGCATTTTGCCCGCGAACTTACATCCCGGCAGTTTGTGGTTTATGCTCACGACCACCAGGGCCATGGATATACCGACCCCGATCACCTTGGTTATATAGACGCACCCGATGGCTTTTCCCGAATGTGCGAAAACATTCGAGATCTCAATGATGTCATCAACCTGACCCACCCTGATTTGCCGGTGGTATTATTCGGTCACAGTATGGGAGCTGCTTTAGCTGCAAGAAGCCTTCAACTTCACCCACTTAAAGCCGACACTTTAATTTGTTCCGGTATCCCCGGTAAGCCATCAGTACAAATTTATCCAGGGTTTGCTCTGGCATACTTGTTTTCAAAATTATTCGGAGAACACCGCTTAAGCCCCTTTTTCTTCCGACTAATTTTCGGACCCTACCAGAAACCCTTTAAACCCGGTCGCACGAACATGGACTGGCTATCAAGAGATATCTACAATGTTGATAGTTACCTGCAACATCCGTTTTGTGGATTTGTCAGCTCCTATGGTATGTATCGAGATTTAATGGCTGGGTTGATAAAATTATTCAAGACCCGGCAACTGAATAAAATTCCCTCAGATCTGCCGATTTACCTAATGGGAGGCACTGCCGATCCGGTTTGTAATGGGGATAAAGGCTTGCGGAATACCGAACGTTTGTTACGCGAGTCCGGCACATATTCTGTTGATGTGAAAAGCTATGAAAACGGGCGTCATGAGATGCTTCAGGAAACCAACCGCCAACAAGTCATTGCAGATATCATAACTTGGATAGAAAAGAGTGTCACTTGAGTAAAGTCCGCATTCGGAGTAATTTTAACTTTGCATACATCTTTTTGCCCCCCTCGAAGCGGAATAACTCAACATTTTTCCGCAAAACTACCTGAACTGTTATCTCCTTCAGATTGAATCAATAATGATACACTCTCAGTTCACGTTCATATATTTATAAGCAGGGTTTGGTAGAAATATTATACGTGGATATATGGAAGCCCAATCAACAACGTGGCAAAAATTAATTGAACATCAGGATGAGATCCTGGTGAATCTGAGCCGTTCTTTGCAACAGCGGTTCCCGTCAGTAGATTGGCAGGGTTATGTTCCTATACTTTATAAGCACATCACGCGAACGGTTAAAACCTCCGATACTACTCTTTCAGCCCGGTACTTAAACTGGTTTAATGTGATGGTCAAAAACCGGTTGAATCGTGAAAACTTTAGCCATGAACTGCTTGACATTACGCACCAACATATAAACCAGCTTGTTAATAGTGGTGATGAAGAGGTCATAAAACAAATTCTCAGCGAAATCAAATCATCATCCTCCCAAATTCCTTTAGATGATCATGAAACTTCCCGATTAGATGTAACCTTAAAGCACGGGAATCTTGCCCACTTGTTTTTCAACTTTTTGTTGGATGGCGATCGTAACGCAGCAACACTCCTTATTAAAGACGCTATTTC
Organism: Balneolales bacterium; assembly: GCA_007135115.1. Taxonomy (GTDB): domain Bacteria; phylum Bacteroidota; class Rhodothermia; order Balneolales; family Natronogracilivirgulaceae; genus SLJN01. Next base: position 2,948 of record SLJN01000235.1, on the reverse strand, counting down.
AGATGGTATACCCATAGAAGAAATCTATCTGGATATCATCCAACCTTGTATGGAAGAAGTGGGTCGATTATGGGAGTTGAATAAATTGACCGTGGCTCAGGAGCACTATATCACAGCAGCTACACAAGTTGTAATGTCGCAAATGACTCCTTATACCTTTAAGACCCAAAGAAACGGCAAAAAATTAATTGCTTCCTCCGTATCCAACGACCTTCATGAATTGGGAATTCGTATGGTAACCGATATTTTCGAGCTCGACGGCTGGGATACCCATTACCTCGGAGGAAATCTACCAATTTCATCACTGATTGATGAAGTAAAACGTTGGAAGCCTGATGTTCTGGCATTATCTGTTACGCTTGGTTCGCAACTTGATGATGTTGAAGATATCATCCGGGAAATAAAATCCAGAGAAGAAACACATCAGGTCAAAGTTATGGTAGGTGGAAAAATTATAAATGAAAACCCGGAGCTAAAGCTAAACCCGGAGCCCGACCACTATGCTCGCGATGTAAGAGATGGCTTGTCATGGGCAAATAATTCAGCTGCATAGGCTACCTTTTTAATAACAGGAAAAAATGAATAATCATCCGCAGGGTACCGCTTTGATTTGTGACAAGAGTGGCACCATTATTCACAGGCTGTGTGACGAATTAAACCTCTTACCGGATATAGATTCTAAATTACATATTCATATTACCGATGTACTCCAAAATCAGAATATTCCCGGTATTGCGACAGAAGCTGACAAAGGTTTAAATGAATCTGCATCTCTAAATAACTCAGCCCCGTTTCGCCTGACAACACGTCAGCAAAGCAGAATTACATCTGGTTTATATACCGAAAGCTACCTCATCTTTTTCATAACCGATGAACAAAATAAGCTTCAGGACTTTTACTGGGCTTTGCTTTCTGATCATATTCATCAACCCGAAATCTTAAAAATTCTTCTGGAAGCACGAGCTGTTCTTAAACACAATACCGGAGACAACCAGCTCGATGAAAGCCTTTTCACGCAATTTTCAAGATTAAATAATGAGCTTAATACAGCTCAGCGCAATCTTCAAAAAAAGAACACCGAACTCGAACAACTTATCCACTTCAAAAATGAAATGATGGGAATGGCGGCTCACGATTTGAGAAACCCGCTATCCACCATCATGTCGCTCAGTGATCTGTTACTTAACGAACAAAATGACATCGGCCCGTTGAATGATGATCAAGCCAATTTTTTGGATAAAATATTCAATTCCAGCAAATACATGCTCAAGCTTGTAGAAGGGATGCTTGAGATTTCTCATATAGAATCGGGCAATGTGAAGCTCGAGTTCGAAAAGTTTGATTTAATATCATTCATCCAACGGATTGTTTCGTTAAACCGTCATCTTGCTGATAAAAACTCGGTTGAGTTAGACACTCATGCAAAAGAAGGTCAAGTTTTTATTGAGGCCGACAGCTCAAAACTGGAACAAGTATTGAATAATTTGATAATCAATGCAATCAAGTTTACCCATCCGAAAACCACTGTTGCTGTGACCGTATCGTATGACCCTGAACACCATTCAGCAATTGTATCTGTAGCCGATGAAGGTCCGGGAATATCTTCTGAGGATCAGGAGGAAGTTTTTAAGCCTTTCAACAAAGTCTCAAAAAATAAAAATGCCGGGAAGAAAGGTACCGGCCTGGGACTTGCAATTTCGGAGAGAATCATAAAAGCTCACAAGGGTACAATTTCGGTTCAAAGTAATCCCGGCGAAGGCGCAACCTTTACCTTTACCCTACCGGTTGATGCCACTAATTCACCTGACTGAGCTTAGAATTCGCTTAAATCAATACCGAACTACGTTCGGATTCTGATGGATTTCTTTCATAAATTTCCAGCCATCATCATAATCCTCACTTAAAAAAGGTAATATGTCAGGACCAGGTTCCGGTGGAAATGTTATAGCCGCCTTAGCCAGTTTTTTTATTCCGGGATTAGGACAGCTGCTCCAAGGCAGAGTACTATATGCATTTATACTTTTTGTGTTGGCAGCAGTTTTATGGGTGTTCTATCTTGGCTGGATCATTCATCTTTGGTCAATCGTAAGTGCCGCGCGGTTTCGCCCTTAAAGTTCACTCCGAAGTGATGATTCTAAGAGCAATTCTTTGTAGTATAACAACATGCAAAACTGGATAAACTCAGCACTTACCATCCTCGTAAAAGATTTAAACTTAGAAGTTCGATCACGTTATGCGATCAACACGGTATTGGTATTTGTGTTAACATCCACGCTTGTCATCTTATTCGCGGTCGGTGCGGATGACCTGTCTGATCAAATTATCAGCGGACTTATATGGATTATCGTTCTTTTTGCAGCTTTAAGTACCCTTGCCCGATCTTTCGTCAGTGAAGCAGAGCGTGGTACAATGGATCTTCTTCGACTTCACACCCGCGGCAATGAAGTTTTGGCCGGCAAACTCATTTTCAACTTCCTGCTGACCCTTGTGGTTACCATACCGGCTTTTTTCATTTTCTTCCTGCTATTGGATGTAACCATCCATAATTTCGGTTTATTGGTCACCGCAATTATTCTCGGAACTGCCGGGCTGGCTGGCGTATCAACGCTGCTTGGTGCACTGATTTCCCAAGCCAGCAGAAAAGGCACTATATTTTCGGTCATCAGTTTACCCTTACTGGTCCCCCTGATTTTGCTGCTTGTTCGGGTTACCGAAGCGGCTATCACTACGGAACATATAGGTGGAACATCCGAAGATATTTTGGCAATTATCGGTTTTGGGGGCACCACGATTACCGCATCATTTATTTTATTTGAATATATCTGGCAAGATTGAGCTTTATGGATTTCGGAAATAATCGCATCGTTGGACAACACGCTATTCGGCAATATCTCGCTAATATTCTTGAAACCGGGAGGCAGCACCACGCCTATTTATTTGCCGGGCCT
>SLJN01000030.1 GCA_007135115.1 Balneolales bacterium | reverse complement strand
TGAAAATGGAAACAAAGTACAAATGGATGCCTCCAAACAAGCTGGTGGTAATGCAAGTGGTGCCAGTCCTATGGAAATGGTTCTTATGGCTACAGCTGGTTGCAGTAGTATTGACATCATGGATATCCTGAAGAAGCAACGACTTCAATTGGAAGATTTACAGGTAGAGGCCGAGGGTGAACGGGCAGAAAATCCTCCAAAAGTATTTACCAGCATTTCACTTAAATTCTATCTGACCGGTGATTTGCCGGAAGAAAAAGTTAAACGGGCTGCTGAACTCTCGATAGGCACATACTGCTCGGTATCGAAAATGTTGGAAAAAACGGCAGATATACATTACGAAGTTTTCCTGAACGGGCAACAAATTCAGTAAATTTAAAGCAGAGTTTTTGTAATAAATTTTAGTGAGCAAAAATACTTTTTGTAGGAAAGCTTGTACCTGTGTATGATGGGGCCAGTGGAGGACAATGATGTGTATAAGGTAGGATCAATCAGCAATTCTTTAGGTAAATTTTAATCATATATTCGGGTAAATAGTGTTGGATTTTCCTTTTTCTATATATCTAAGACGTTGTCGATTAATGGATTAAAAGGTCTAAAACTACGACAAAGGAGGCTTTTTGGGTGTTAGGAAAATCGTATAAAATGTTGGTATATATGGTGATATGAGGATTTTGTGGCTAAAACTGCTACAAGATAGTAATATCATGTAATACATATTGCAAGTAGATGTTACTACATTAGGATCAAGAGGTTAGCTATTTATGGGTTGGGTTAAGATGCGTTAATTAGTAGTGAGACATCAATCCAAACCTAATGTAGGGAATGTCAAGGTGCAAACTCAGACAACCATAGCGATACTGGCCTCTCACAATCTTGTATTAGAAGGGATACAACGCATTGTGGAGCAAGGGCAATTACCAACCAGTATTGTATTGGCAACCAGGTCTATGAGTCAACTTCAGCGTTATTGTAAGAAAAATCAAGTGGATATAGTGATATTGGTTCACTTTAAAATAGATCTCAAAGTACTCAAGCAGATCAACCACTTAAAAACACGCAACCCTGATGCCAAAGTAATTCTGGTGAATATGGTTCATGAGATGCAAAGCTTGACCCGTGCTCTGCAACAAGGTTTGGATGGATATGTTACCAGAGGCAATATTTCAACGGAGTTGAACCAGGCATTATCCGAAGTCATAGCCGGTCAAATTCCGTATTTGCCTGAACAGGTAGCAAATAAAATTGAAAAGAGCAAACAGGAGAACCTAAAAAAAAAGGAGAGTTTGATAAGCTATCCGACAGAGAGAAAGCTGTCATTAGCCGCATAGCCCAGGGCAAATCGATACGGGTGATTGCCCGGGAACTCAAAATTGACCTGAGAACGGTCAATACTTATCGCAGCCGGATCATGAAAAAGTTAGAGCTAACCTCTAACAAAGAGATGGCAGATTTTATGGTGAATAATAAATTGTTAGAAAATAATAATACATGAGAGGATTGTTATGATTAATACGGATGCTGCTGACATGCCAATGGCTAAAGTGCCATATAGAAGCACAAAAACAGAGGTAACAAAAGTAGATCAGGAACGAGTAACACCAAGTTTTTTCACTCAGAATGAAGTAATGAAAAAACTGTGCCACAAGTGTAAACTTGTTGCACAATCTGATGCATCGGTACTACTTACAGGAGAAAGCGGGAGCGGTAAAGAAGTGCTTGCCCGCATGATTCATGATGAAAGTGAACGTGCCGGCAAACCATTTGTAGCGATAAATTGTGGAGCGCTTCCCAAAGATATCATCGAAAATGAACTATTCGGCCATGAAAAAGGAGCTTTCACCGGCGCGATGAATCGCAAAGAGGGATGTTTTGAATTAGCTGATGGTGGTACCCTGTTTCTGGATGAAATCGGTGAGATGAATCCGGATACACAGGTTAAACTACTGAGGGCTGTTGAAGCCGGAACCTTTCGAAGGTTAGGCGGAGCCTCAGAAGTGAAGGTAAATGTGCGTATCGTCTCGGCTACGAATAAAAATATGATCGATGCCCTGAAAGAGGGTAATTTTCGTGAGGATTTATACTACCGGCTTGGCGTCGTGGAGTTTGATATTCCGCCACTTCGACGCCGTAAGGATGACATCCCGTTACTGGCTAATTTCTACCTCTCTTACTATCAGAAGAAATACTCGAGAAAAATAGCTCGACTTACAGATGATGCTATAGAGAAGCTTGTAATCTACGACTGGCCGGGAAATGTAAGAGAGCTGCGAAATGTGATGGAATATGTAATTGTAACATGCCTGGAAGATCAATTAGAAGTCAGAGATCTTCCTGAACGAATCGCCGGGTGTAATCAGAATGGATCGGAATCTATCACAGAATCAGTGGTGCAACCGGAAGGAGTTGTTAGCTTCCCGCTGGGTACGACGATGAAGCAAGCCGAAATTGCCCTCATCAACAGAACACTGGCATTCGTGGGCAATAACAAATCCGAAGCTGCAAGAATGCTTGGAGTAAGCAGAAAAACACTTCATAACAAGCTTGCAGGGTTGGAAGAATGATTGTTGAATTTTTAAAGAGCTCTATTTAGTTAATTTGAGAGAGAGAGAGAAAGAAGCGCAAAGGAATGAAATACTTTCTTTGCGTTTTTTTATTCAATCTCTTCAACTCCGCGGCATAGGTTGAGTATTCTAATATAAAGCCAAACATAAATGGTTATGCGATATTAAAAAATCAAGCAGCTGCCTCTATTTGGCTTTTATACTATGCTAAAACCTGTAGCTGAAACCGAGTTGATGAAAATGTTCGTTAAACTGATTTCTGTAGGATAGGGCATAATCAAAACGAAAAAGGTTTCGCCCAACCCCAAAACCGAACCGCGGAGTATATTCCACTTGATCCGATTGAAAGATAATGCCGGTGCGTAGGGCCAAAACGGGAGTAACATATACTTCAAGTCCTCCTTTGTAACGGAGTCCGGACTCTCCGAAACGCTTTTCATTGCTAAGTGATAAGGCCAAATAACTGACTTCCGTATCAACCGGATAGATGAAAGAAGCACCGATTTCGAGACTGTTCTGCAACCAGTCATCAGAAATTGTCGTATTTCCGGAATCATCAAGTTGGTAAGTAATTGCGGTTCCGGGACCCCGAAATACCATCCCGTAACTGATTGACTCGGAAGGCGCATAGGTTACACCAACCGTGGGGCGATATGCCCAGTATTGGTTGCCGTTTTTTTGAGCATACGAGAGGTTATTCATAATCCCCAGGCTCAAAAGATCTTCGAATGACCAGGCATAAGCGACATCAGCCTGATACATCGCTATCGTGGGTTCAGGGTGAAGGGTGATATCCAATTGATTATAAATCCAGTCCCGATCGTAAGATCCCGGATAATGAAATCCCATCTGAGCTGCAATTCTATGCGTTCTGTAATTTAATACTGGAAAAGTTGCTACACCTGCCAGCAAATTGTTGCGCATCATTTGGGACGTGTTCAAATGAACAGCTGCCGGATTTTGTACGAATGATAGATTGGCAGGATTAAAATTGATAGTGGTAATATCCGTGTAATCTGCAATTGTAGCGTCAGCCATACCCACTGATCGGGCATCGAGCATTTGAATGCGAGGGGCGCCCATAACCCCGGACTCTTGACCATTAGTATTGCGAAGTTGACCGTTGGCAACCTGGGGCAAAATCCAAAAGGCTAAAAACAAAAATACGGTAATGCGGGGTGTGTTACATCGTCTCATTAGCTGAAAACTCTAAAGATTCCGAATAACAAGACCACATCTCTCAGAAAATCAGACGTTTCACGGATGGCATTATGCTGGCGTGGCACATATACGACATCACCCGGGTAGACTTTAGTGATCGAATCATCCATTCTTCCGGTATCCAGGTAATTAGTCAGATCGATGACATCATAATACGAAGAACCCGCCTTTCGATAGATTTTGACTTTGCGGATATTAGCATCGTCCGTAGGGCCGCCGGCTGTCGAGAGAATGCTGAAAATGGAAGTTTCAGTCACTATTGGGTAGTTATCGGGCCGGGCAACCATTCCGAATACCGATACCATCATATCCTGAGTGTTACGAATGGATATCGTTAAATTGAGATCTCCGCGGATGTATTCAGACATATGTCGCCTGAGGGTGCGTTCCAGTTCATCACGAGTTAAACCGGCGATGTATACCTCTCCCACCAGCGGTATGGCAATGGTACCATTTCGAGCAACGGTTGTTGAAGTATTGAAATCCGGCTCTTCCCACACCAGGATTTCAACTTCGTCACCGATTTTAATTTGGTAATCCTCATCTACTTCCTGAGTTTGCTGTAGCTCTGATTGCATTAAAGATCTTGAGATATCCTGTTTTGCCGTATCTGTTGTTCCGCACCCCTGCAAAACCAGTATAAAACCGGTTGCGAGTGTGAAGGTTACCCTTTTTATAAAATGAACATTCATCGTTTTTTTATTTGTGAATTCAATCCTGACAATTGATCAGAATGGAAATTCAAAAAGTATGCCGCAATGTATATAATCCCTGTTTTGATGGGTACTGGAAGGCATTCATCATAGAGAGTTGATGTAGTTAGATCTATTACAAGCAGGTCGGGTACTTATATAGTGTCTCTAAGAAAACGCCAATATCTTCGTTCCGCTCGTCCCAAAAATACTCATGTACGCCATGTACACTGCGTTTTTTGGGACTTCGCGCGCCTTGATCTTGGCGTTTTCTTAGGACACTATGAGTTTTCTTACCGACACTATATAGAGTTGGTTGCTTGGGTATAATCTTCTCAGGATCAGGGAAAGTTCGTTTCAACCTGTTGATATGCCACAAAACTTAAACAAAACGAATAATGAAAATTGGTTAGGTTGGTACATCAGATGTTTTATGGTTGATTGAAATCGAATGAATAGATCTTGCAGGTCACTTGATTTACCCGGTGTATTAGGTTTTGATCTATAT
>SLJN01000262.1 GCA_007135115.1 Balneolales bacterium | reverse complement strand
GCAGGAAATGGTGACATTGGAAGAGGAAATCTCCTCAGTGAAAACCTATTATGCTATTGAAAAAGCACGTTTTGGTGATCGTATCGAACTCATCGTTACAATTCCGGATGAACTAATGGCTGTTTCTCTTCCTCCTTTAGTGCTGCAACCGTTAGTTGAGAATGCGATTAAACATGGTGCTTCAAATTCAAGTGAGCCTTGCCGAATTGAAATCACTGCATTGGACACCAATGGCGTCATCGAAATTTCGGTAACCGATACCGGCTCTGGTTTTGACGAACCTGAAATGTCTGACCGATATTTCGTTTCCGGCCATGGCTTACATAATGTAAAAGAACGTGTGGAGAGTACTTTCTACAGGTCAGGGTCGGTAGATTTGCTTGAAAATGGTGTGAAGATGAAATTGCCATTGTGAGATACTAACCCCACCTTCTGTGGCACAGATGAGAAGGTGACAGAAACTTAATTCTAATTATAAATTCTATTTTCTTGTCAATTAAGCTATGTAGAACCTTGGCTAAGTTATTGAATTATCCCCACATAAAATCCGCGATCAATCCGCTTAAATCCGCGGTTAGTAAAATCTGTCAATGGAAATATAATGCGTTTAAAAATGGACGCCACAGAACAACTTAATATCGTTTTGGTAGATGATGAAGAAATAGCCCGAAACAGGTTGAATGCTTTACTTTCTGAGATAGATTGTTCCAACATCCATATTGTAGGTGAAGCAAAAGATGGCAAAGAAGCGCTCAAGTTAATTCCTAAAGCACAGCCGGATGTGGTTTTTCTGGATATTCAGATGCCTGTACTTGACGGTTTTGATGTTGCCGAAATGTTGCCGGAACCACGGCCTAACATCATTTTTGCCACCGCTTATGATGAACATGCCCTAAAAGCTTTTGAGGTCCACGCTGTGGATTATTTGCTCAAACCGATTCGCAAAGAACGTCTCAGCAAGGCTATTGAAAGAGTTACAAGCAATCAGCAAAGTGAGGAACACCAGATACATCAGCTGCTCCAATCCCGGCAAGCACCTATGAATCGAGTCGGGGTACATTACAAACAAGAAATTCTGTTACTTGAAGCAGCGGAAATTCTCTGGTTTGAAGCAGAAGGTAAACTTGTTTATGCCGTAACGGAAGAGCGAAAATTCCGGGCGGATTTCAACTTGGAACAATTATCAGTGCGGTTGGGAAGTGAATTTATCCGTAGTCACCGATCTTATCTTGTAAATACCGCGTTTATTAAAAAACTTATCCCCTGGTTTAACAACAGTTGGAGACTTGAAATGATAAACGGCACCCAGCTTGAAGTTGCGCGAAGACGGGTAAGTGAGCTTAAACAGCGGTTGGGATTAAGGCATTGATGGATAAAAAATAGTGCATGTAAGAACAATCATGATCCCTTTTGAAAACAATAGGCAATTAGTGTCTGTAAGAAAACGCCAATATCGGCGTTCCGCTCGTCCCAAATATGCTCGAGTACGCTCTGTACACTGCGCTTTTTGGGAGCTTCGCGCGCCTTGATCTTGGCGTTTTCTTACGACTCTACCTGTTTTCTTACAGGCACTAATTAAGGTAAATCAGTAGATTAAGAAAAAAGGGTATTTGGCTCCGATAAGTCCGTAGCGTAGCGGAGGACGGCCGAAAACCAGAGTGGTTGCACCTTTCGGTCGCCCCTCATTTCATTCGGGGCTGCATTTTTTGTGGAGGGTTTACTTGTACCCCGGGTTCCACTTCGCTTCGCTCCATTCCACCCGGGGCTTTGATTCGGACGTCCTCCGCTACGCTACGGACTTTTGGTCAAGCGTAGTTATTTGAGTAATTATCCTATTTTTTATAACCGTTAAAATTCATATAAAGGAGTTATAGAAACTTGAGCAAAGGCTCCAACCGGAGATGATTACCGGATAGAGCCTTTGATTGGAAGTAGTAACAACTAATCACGAACTGTAGCCGGTCACAACAATCTCATCCATTTTGGCTTCAGGGAACTCAGCCTTATCACTTTCAATTTCATCCGTTGATTGCTCACTATCAGAGTTCTGAAGCTGAAATCTCACCGGCACCGTCATCCGGACTGCAACGTTTCGTTCCCTTTGTTCACCCGGTTGCCACTCTGTTGAAGTGATTGCCTCTTTGGCAGCTTCGCCGGCACCACCGCCGATTTCCCTGATTACCTGAGGTTCACGAACATTACCTTCAGAATCAACTACAAACCGTACAACAACGACTCCTTGAATGCCTACTTCCCTGGCTGTTTCGGGATAAGTCAGATTCTCGTAAATCGATTCCATTCCACCGATGGGTTTGGGCTCATCTTCCACGACCTCAAAAATATCTTTTTCCTCCAGAGATGACGAAGGTGTTGGGAGGTCATCCGGCAGATCTTCTTCCGTGATTTCGCCAGGCTCTTCCTGGGAATCATATACATCACAAGCGGTCAGTGAAATCAACATCGCCATGGTCAAAATGGTGATCCACCCTGCCATGGGAGTCGAGTTGAGGTAGTTACTGAGAAGTGGCATAATATTCAAGTTTGATTAGTACTATATGTTTGCACAATTCATATTAATGATATGATTAGTACAAAATCAACTAAAAATATTACCAGGCTTGAATGGGTCCCCAACTTCTGGGTCAATCATAACCTTGGAATAGCTTAAAACCCGCCAGCATAAGCACACTAAATTAATAGCCAGCAGCTGAATTTGGAATCAGAAAAAAGACATAAAAAAACGGACAGCCCGGCTTTTTCGGACTGCCCGTTGAATCAAAAATTCTGCACTTACGGTTAAAAGCGTAAACCGAGATTCACTTGAAATCCCTGGTTTCGAATACTTTGATCATCATGAATACCGGTATCCAGAAAACCAAAGTTATAGCGAACATCGAAGGTTAAGGCAATGCTATCAAAGTGTTGAATCCCGCCGGCGCCGAACATGGAGCCTACATCCAAAAAGCCAAGATCATCGTCGAATTCACCCGGCAGCTCTTCACTGAAATCTCCGCCATAAGATCCGTCAATTCCGTAGCTCATTGTCATGCCGAGCATAATTTGCGGCACAAATTCGGAGTGAAGCTCAAACGAGTAAACCAATGGGATAACAGCATCAATATATTGGCTGGTGTAGGTGAAGTCGTAGAATTCATCTTCATACTCACCCTCAGCGGCAAATCCTTTCTCACTGAATAGTACATGAGGACGAAAAACAATATCCTGGGCGAGGTGTCTTTCAGCGGTTATTCCGCCGTTATATCCAATTATCGGACTGGCGGAAAGCTCACCGGGTAATGCATGGGCTGTCATGTAAGTCGCTCCACCGGTGACCCCGAATATCCAGCCACGTTCACGTTCCGGAAAAGCTTCGGCATCCGAAGGAAGGGTAAATAAAGTAATGAAACTGACAATAATTGCCGCTAAAGAAATTCTGAACATGATCTGAATGATTTTTACTGATTGATCCGCAAACACGTACCACACAATACTCTGAAAACCGCCCTTAAATTGTGCAATCATCAAAATTTTACAAAAAATCGAATGGCTGGAAGATAGAGAAGGTTGAATCAGAGTCAAAAATCAGTTAGACCATTCAACAAATCTGATCCGGTCAGTTCAGTATATTCGTTAATTCAGGAATTAAGGTAATTGGATTGATTCGGAGGGACACAATGCATTCCGTCCCTAACATTCATGGGTAGCCAACTACCCAATTTTTCTTAATCTACTGATTTACCTTAATCTTTACCTTTGGCATCATGAGTTTTTTACAAACACTACTCACACTTTATTCCGCGGAATTTTCTTATTCCAGGTCTGAGAGTACACTTTTAATTCGTTCTCGTAGGCGTCAAGCTCGGCATGTAGCAGAAAATGAGTTTCGTTTGAACTCAATACCGTCCGCGTGGTAGTGTGCACATCCCAATCGCCGCGTTTGAATCCGCGTTTGGACCGTACTTCCCCGCGAACGGATGTAAAGTCGGCGGTGCTGAAAGAATAGCGCTCGAAGATCCGATCCTCCATTTGCAAATCAATATTATCGATTTTCCAGACACCATCATCGTTGAATACTTCCAGCATGGATTTGTCTTTAGCAAGATATCGCTTCACTACCCAGTCATGATTACCCGGTTCTATATGGCTAATGCTTATTGGCTGAGCGCCTTCAGGCGGATCGAATGCCCTCAATGATTTATCTTCCGGACGCTCCGGACGAATAGGCATATAAAAACCCGATTCACCTTCATAAACGGTCATGCGAACCGGCTTCGGTGGTGGCCAGGCCAACGGGAAATAGGACGTTGAAATAGACACCCGGAACCGATGCCCGACCGGAAATTGCTGTGCGATATGGTTCAGGGCAACTTTGACGCGATAGACTTTGCCCGGCTCCAAATACTCCGGGTTTTCATGGCTGTCGCGGTGCGTAAGATTGAGCAATCCGTAGGATATACGCGTTGCTTTGTCATCCGGGGCGACATCCGATAAACGTACGGCGATTTGAGCAACTTTTTGATCCACGCTGAAGTGCAGATCCAGTTCCGGTGCACCGAAAATCTCCATGACCTCATGTGTAGGATTGCTTTCATAAACCAGCGAACCTCCGTCTTCTTCACGCTGATCATTCGGCAGATCCGGCGGAGCATTATACGAACACCACTTACCAGCAAACAGCCCCACACTCAGCGGAGAAGAAATCTTATCGATAAGCTCAGGTACCGAATTCATTTTTTCTGCATTCCGAAGTTTGCCGTCCGTGAGCCAATATTTTCGCTTGTGAATACGCGGCGACGGCCAGGATTCCTCGGCAATCCACCGGCCGGGTTTCTCCTGATACGTGTTCGATGGCGGAACACTTTCCTGCATCCAGACCCGGAACATCGGCTCGTCCATGATCCCGGTTTCTTCATCTTTCAGCCAATAATCCCACCATCGCAGGGCTTCTTGTAAAAAACCGATGGCCGGACCGGGAACGCCGTCGTGCGGATAGCGGTG
>SLJN01000354.1 GCA_007135115.1 Balneolales bacterium | reverse complement strand
ATAACCATCGCCGTGTTGCCGTCATCGCTAACGGCATCAAAGTACCACCACTCGTAGCTTCCGGCAGGTTTGGATGCGGTTTTATGATCTTTTTCGTAATCGGCTATTATGTACAGCATCAGAAAGTTCTGGTCATATTCTTTAACTGAACACTCTTTACAGGATTTTATCTGATATCATTCCGGGAAAACGATCGAATTTAAACAGTTTGCCAAACGTTTTAACTTCGGATGTAAATTAAAGTGTTATTTATGAAAGCTATACCATTTATTTTAATTCTGCTACTAACCGCGAACACACCGGACGACCTTACTGATCGGGGCCGGGAAATATTTGATGAATTGGATCAGCGGAGGAAGGCGGTAAAGTACGAAACTTCATATCTAAGCATGACCATCTATGATTCCCGAGGCCGCACCCGTACCCGTGAATTGAAAACATGGAGTTATAATGACGAATCCACTACCAAAACCCTGATTGTATTTGAGAGCCCCGCTGATGTGCGCGGAACCGGTTTGCTTTCCCTGAATGAAGATGGACACGAACAGCAGCAACTTTACCTCCCATCACTTGACCGCATTCAAACTATAGGCGGTTCCGAGCGCGGTGACCGGTTTATGGGCAGCGATTTTACTTATGAAGACCTGGGGACCCAAAACCCGGATAATTTTAGTTTCAGGGAGATGGATCACACTGATACGCAGTATGTGATCAAAGCTTTTCCGGAAATCGATTCGGAGTACGCTTATATCGTATTTTATATTGACCGGGAGCACTACACCCTGGATAAGGCGGAATATTTCAACGAACAGGACGAGCAGTACAAAGAGTTGGTTGCCGAAGATTTTGTCGAAGTTGAACCCGGTATCCGGCGGGCTGATCAAATGACCATGTATGATCTTGAGAACGACCGTAAAACCGTACTTCGCTGGTCAGACCGAACGATTAACGAGCCCATTCCTGAGCGCTACTTTACCGAACGTCAATTACGGAGAGGTGTACAGTAGAGATTATTTAGAATTTAGAGTTTCGTACTTCCTGATTCGGATTTAAAAAATTTCCAAAACCTTCCAAAATATTATTTCACATACGTCATCTGCTTAGTCAAAACCTGATCTCCGGCTAACAGGCGATATATGTAAACTCCGCTGGCCATATCTGACGCATCCCAGGTTGCTTCATAGGTTCCGGCCTGGAGAGTCTCATTAACGAGTACGGTAACCCTCTCGCCGAGAATATTATACACTTCCAGTCTCACATCGGTTTCATCCGGAATGGCATATTCAATTGTAGTGGCCGGATTGAATGGATTCGGATAATTCTGAGCCAACATCACATCATCAGGTATGTCCTCCGTCTCAATTTCAGAAGAAACCGAAACTGCTTCACTGACCGTGCCATCATTTTGTACGATCAACATGTTCATAGACTCCCCGTTGTTGTTAGCTCCTGGATCGTAAAAACCACTGAGCATTACCATAACCATCTCACCGGCCCTTCCATCAAAGTTCAGCTGGAACGTATCCAGCAGATCATCAGAATTACTATCGGTTAGATCCCATTCAGTAGTGGCGGCTTCGGTTAACAGGTAGTCCGACAGATCTCCGTATGCAAAGTTTTCGGCCAGACTCTGATTGTCTTCGGTCATAATAGAAGCCGAAGGCAAGTCTGTAGTTCCATGGCCGATCAGAAACTGTACCTGCTCATCATCGGAAGCTTCAGCCGGCATTTTTGAAATCCGGCCTAACTCAAATCCGGTGTCAACATCATCCGGGTTTTGGGCAAGATTTTCATCAGCCACTCCGATTACGGTGAGATGCTTACGAGCAGCTTCTTCAAAAATCAAAGTATTCTGATAAAGCGTATCCGGTTCGCTATCGGTTGTTCGGACCACTACCTCATGTTTTCCCGCGACTAATTCTCCAAATGGTGTCGCACTGCGAAAATCCAGCTCTTCCTCCATCTGTTCACCATCTTTACCAATATGGATTTCCAGAGAATTCAGGTCAGGGTCGGCAGAGTTGTGTACCAATTGAGCTTCGGCCATCGGTGTATGTACCGGCTCTCCGATCTCCTGCAGATAAGGCAAGGATTCCCCTTCCTCAATGGACCATACGGTATCAAAATTCCAGTCCGTATAACTGGCTTGCTGCTGCATATTATCAACACTCAACCCGGTGAGTCCATCACTGATTCCTACCCCGACACCAACAGGCTGACCGCTTATAGTTGCATTCCAGTAACTTGAGACAATTGTTGTTTCATCCTCATTATAACCAATCAGAGCGCCGACGTTTTCTTCGGCCTCTACTAAACCGTATGCATAGCTGTTTTCAAGAAGATTTTCCTCTACTTCACGGGGCTCCATCAATTGGGTGCCATCGCGGGTGGTGAGACTTCTTATTTCATCCGGAAAAAATTCATCCCACTTTGATGACTCAGCTATATCCTCGGCCTGCAGGTTGGCACCTAAAAGTCCACCGGTTAGGGCAATTCCGGTAACGTTCGAAACCGAATAGGAATCCCGTATCACGGCATTGGACAGTCCGGCCAGACCACCGATAAACTCATCACCGAAAACCGTATTATCAGAAAAGGATTGGTTGATTTCCCCCATATAATTCTGACCGACCAATCCCCCGATGAGATTTTCCCCGCTAACCTCTCCGTTGGCTGAAGACCTTTCGACCAACCCACTATTGCTACCGGACAATCCTCCCACATAATTGTATCCGGATACTTCGGCCATAGCATTAACCTGTTCAATGTGACCTTGGTTAAATCCTGCTGCTCCGCCGACAAATAAATCAGAATTTATCACTCCATCCGCATAGCTGTCGGATATAACACCATCAGCCTCATTTATGCCGGCGATAGCTCCGGCCACCTCTTCGGTTTCAACTTCAACTTCCGAAGTACTGTTTTCTATCAAGCCCAGATTTTCTCCGACAATGCCACCGGCTACAATCTGACCGGTCACATGACCTGTTACCTTTACATTCTGTATTTTTCCAATGTTATACCCGGCTATAGCACCAGTCCATCCCCCTGTACTGTTTATGGAGACATCTATCAAGTTGAGATCCTTTACTATGGATCCGGGTGCAAGAAATCCGAACAGACTTAAGTCATAGATATCTTCTATCTGGATGGATAGATTTTGTATTTCATGATCGTTGCCGTCATAAACACCCGAAAACGGATTATCTTCATCCGCGAGCGGTACAAAATTTTCAAGAACTGAGGCATCAATATCATCGACCTGTTCAAAGTGCCGGTCGGGGTAGTAGCGGACATGATCCAGATGTTCCGGCGTTTCAACCTGAAAAGGATCGGCTTCGCTGCCATCTCCGGCGGCAAACATATATTCAGCCTCGTCCATATTACTAAAGTACACTACCTCGAGCTCCTGGGGCTCATTAATTTCACCAAGAGATAATACCCGGTGTTTCTGGTCATCACCGGGATCCTCGTATCCATCATTGGGAAGACTCCGGTCATCTCCGGCAGTGATCTTGAATAAATAATTTATTTCATCACCTTCAACTCCGGGAACTTCAACAGAACCGGTATAAACCCAATCAGAACCATCCTTCAGTTCCAAAATCATCTCGCCGATAGTCCAGTTGTTGAAATCACCGACCACCTCTACACCATCATCATCGTCCGGCAGAAAGAGCTCCATTTCATTTTGAACGCTCATATCAACGCTAAAGGTGACCTTGCGGGAAGGCTGGTCACTTATATCCACATCCTCCCAATACAACGCCGGATAATCTTCATCAACAAGCAGCCAGGTTTCATCAAAATCGAATCCCTCCATGTTACTTAGGGCATCAACACCGGTCATTTGATCGGTTTCCAGCCCCGTGATACCCGAATCGCTTCCATCGCCGACCGCATCAGCCATGCCGGAAGCCTCTGTATCCCAATACGCATCAGAAATCAACGCTTCGTCATCTGATACTTGACCAATCACCCCGCCGGCAGTATTAGAAACATCAACGCTGCCTGTGGAATAGACAGCCTCTAGGGCATTATCATCAGGTAGCTCCGATTCTTCCTGCCACTTTTCTACAAGCCAGTTATCGCGTTGTACCTGCTCGTCATCCAGCTCATTCAAACCGTCGGGGTAGCTGTCATCCTGATTAGTAGTCCGGGCTAAATCGTCGTCATCATATAAATAACCGATTAATCCGCCGCCAAACTCGTCAGCTGTCACATTACCTGTCGCATAGCTGTTTTTCAGGTGCCCGTTTTTGGACCCGACCAATGCGCCGGTCTGTTCATTTCCGTTAACTTCCCCGGTGGCAAAAGATGTTTTCACAGTGGATAAATAGCTATCACCAATAAGACCGCCCACCCAGACTGTACCTTCGACGTTACCCGTTGCCGAAGAGCCATTAACGATGGACTCATTATTGGTTCCCAGCAAACCACCAGTATAACGATTACCATTTACATCTCCCGTAGCATGGGAAGCATCGATAACTCCGCCTCCGGTGTTCCATCCGACCATTCCACCGACATGCCAGTCTCCTTCGACTGTTACACCTGCAGTGCTCCGGTAAACCAATCCCTGATTCTGACCAATCAGGCCACCTGCAATATCATCATTTCCATGGACCGCTCCATCGGCTGCAGAGTTCAACACCTGCCCCATGTTAAAACCAACCAGGCTGCCGGTTCGAATGTCATTTCCCGTAATGTTGACATTTTTAAGTGTAACATTCTTCAAAATACCACTGCCACCTACCATGGCAAATAAGCCCGTAGCTCCATCGCCTGTATGATCAATAGTCAGGTTGAGAATCTTGTACCCATCACCGTCAAAAGAGCCGTCGAATGATGCCCAATCTGAATTTGAATCAATGAAGTACCCAATCGGGTCGAAATCCGGAGTATCATTAAAGTCGATATCACTGGTAAGGATGAAGTGGCTGTCCATAAAATTCCGGACTTCATCAAGCTGCTCAACCGTTTCTATTTGGTAAGGATTGT
>SLJN01000363.1 GCA_007135115.1 Balneolales bacterium | reverse complement strand
TAATTAATCACTTAAGTTAGTTCGTTCCAAACAATGAGGAACATTAAGTTTTCTTAATGTTTTCTGTGCTTGCTTTACTCTCCTTAATCCTTAACTTTTCATCACTTCTAATATAACTCTCTTACACAATAACTAACGTAACCTTCAATAAGTTCAATATGCTACGAGTTTTCTATTGACTAAACTTTTCTGATAGATTTTGTATCTTCCGGGTCAGTTAACCTTTTTAAGCCGGTAACTTCAGTTTTGTTCCTGATGGATATGTTGATCGATATTTACTGCCGCAAGCGACGGCGTTTTAGAATTGGCCCACACTTTATTTCATTAAAGAAAATACCGGCTGTATTTTTATGTACGTTAATGCATCTTTATATTCAATAAATGACTGTTGGCTGCAAAACAACAACCCACACGGCCAAATTAGATAATTATTTAAACCTCCCTGTAAAATATGCCTAAAAAATTAACAATTTATGATGTAGCCAAAAAAGCCAATGTTGCCATTTCTACGGTTTCGAGGGTATTAAACGACTCTCCGTATGTCTCCGATGAAACTAAAAGTAAAGTGGATATGGCTATTAAAGAACTGGATTTCCGCCCCCAGTTCAATGCCAGAAAACTCGCCCGGAGTGAACCCCAAATTATTGCCGTCGCGGTACCTACTTTTACAACCCCGTTTTTCAATGAAGTCTTGAAGGGCGTAAAAGATGAGCTGATGGATGTGGATCTCGATTTCATTATCTATAACACCGGTTCAGCTGACCCTGAAGAGAATTTCAAAAACTTTCTGGATCGCGGTGTGCCTGATGCTCTGCTTATTTTTTCCATCGATATTACGGATGAGATTCACAGCCGTATCAAAAGCATGAATGTACCGGTGGTTCTGGTTGGTTCCAATCACGAAGAATACAATTACATTTACTGGGATAATTACCAGGGCGGCACACTTGCAGCCAAACATTTGCTGGATAAAGGTTATCGTGATTTCGGAATTATCCGTTCTCACAGCAAATCTAAAATTACCGACGAACGGGAAAAAGGGTTTCGTGACACCCTAACCGAAGCCGGCATCACTGTTCCGGAAGAAAAGTTGGTAACAGGTATAACTAAGAAGCATGCCGGATTCAGCGAAGAAGCCGGTTATGAAGCCATTAAAATTCTCAAAGACCGTGATACCATGCCGGAGGTACTCTTCTGCACCAATGACGCTCAGGCCATCGGCGCCATGCATGCCCTCGACGAACTCAATATCAAAGTTCCGGAGGATATTGGCATTATGGGCTACGACAATATCAAGGTCAGCCGCTATCTCGGCCTTACCACGGTTGATCAACAAATGTACGATGTGGGGATCAAAGCGATCAAAACCCTGCGTGCATTAATCAAAGACATGGAACAGCCTTCCAAACATGTAGTAATTCCTCCCTCGATTGTAGAGAGAAAATCAACGCAAAAACCCAAATAGAACTCCCCTTGATCAACGAGATCGACCTCGCCCATTCCATTCATCAGACCAATTCCGAAACTTTACCCGCCCCGTACAGAGGCAAAGTCAGGGATGTATACAAATTGCCTGATGATGTCCTCGCTATAGTCACCACCGACCGGGTATCAGCTTTCGATCACATACTTCCCCAAACGATTCCCTACAAAGGTCAGATTCTTAATCGCCTTGCCGGTCACGCCTTTGTGCATGCGTCTAAAGTTATGCCCACGCACATGATCGACATCCCTCATCCCAATGTGATGATAGCCCGTGCCTGCCGTATTCTGCCTATTGAAATCGTGGTTCGCGGATATCTTGCAGGACATGCCTGGCGTGAATACGAATCCGGCAAACGAACTCTTTGTGGAGTTTCATTGCCCGACGGGTTGGTTAAGAACCAAAAACTACCGGAACCCATCATCACGCCGACCACAAAAGCAACGGAAGGCCATGATGAGGATATCTCTGAAGATCAAATTCTCCAACAGGGCCTGGTTTCTCCGGATCTGTGGAATACGATAAAATCCCGTGCTTTTCATTTGTTTGAAACCGGCTCCCAACAGGCCGCCGAACGCGGACTCATCCTGGTGGATACCAAATATGAGTTTGGAGTAATGGACGGTGAACTCATTCTTGCTGATGAAGTGCACACCCCGGATTCTTCCCGGTTTTTCTATGCTGATGGTTATGAAGAAAGACTTCAAAATGGCGAACCTCAAAAGCAGCTATCAAAAGAATTCGTGCGGGAATGGCTTGTGAAGCAGGGATTTTCAGGCAAAGCCGGTCAGCAAATACCCCAGATGCCGGATGAGTTCAGGATTGAAGTATATGAGCGATACGCTGAGCTCTATAAAACGCTGACCGGAGAGAGTTTTTCACCGGTTTACACCGAAGACTTTAATCTTCAGCTACCCGAAATTCTGAAACCCTGGTTATAGAAAAAATTACCATCGGATAAGTTTGATCATTACACGCTATCTATACATATCTTCAAGTTATAGTAAATCATAACTTATTGGATTGATGTTGAGAGACTCCACATTCACTCTGTTTTTGATTTTGATATTCGTATCAGGGTGTGTGGGCTCCGGTAATATATTTCAAGACGGTCGTACCAGTGGTCAAGGGGAAGGACAAGCAGGTATTTCGGTATCAACGCATTCTGCACCGTATATCGAAGTTGATACGGTGCGTCATGAAATTGACATAGACCATTTCAGAGTACCCGTTCCCTGGGCACAATTGCAAGTCCAATATGGGTTGACCGACTACTTCGATGTAGGTGCCAACTTCGGAGTTGGTCTTTTAAGTGCGGGATTTGATATCACCAGCAAGCTTTCACTTTTATCAAATGAGCGGCCTCTTGCCATAGCTCTGTATGGTTCTGCCGGATTTTCGATTGTAGCAGAAAACGTCGAAAATCTTGAAATGGAATACTTTAACTCCCAGGTTGCTTTGCCCGTCAGTTATGATTTCGGTCCTGACGACACCCTCGTCTTTCAACCGCTCTATCGTTTTGAATGGTATGATCTTGCGGTTGCCGAAGATGAAAATTGGTATGAAAAAGACTTGCATTACCGTACGCCGGGATTAGGTTTTGGGTGGATTCGAAGCCTGGAAAATTACCGATCGGATCTATTTTATAACGGAACCCTGATCTATTCATCCAAAGGGAATCAAGTATTCCCCAGAGTTGGTGTTGGACTGATGTTTTAACGCCTCTCACTTCAGGATTGCTAATTACGCGATCAGCCTTTATCCTCTCACACCCAACAGCAAACCAGGATTAAACGATTATCATGCACACAACAGATTATTGGATAGAAAAGCTAAACTTACAAGCCCATCCCGAAGGTGGCTACTTTTCAGAAATCTACCGGGCAGACGAACGAATCTCAACAGAGGCCTTACCGGATCGATTTTCTTCGGATCACGCTTTTTCCACTTCTATATATTTTCTGCTGAAAAGCGGCGAACCCTCCAAGTTTCACCGAATTCTTTCTGATGAAACCTGGCATTTTTATGCCGGCAGTCCGCTGACTATCCATCTACTGGACCCAACGCATGGTTACCGAACACTGCCACTGGGCTCAGATTTTGAAAACGGGTTCCGTTTCCAGCAAACCGTGCCCCGGCAGGTATGGTTCGGAGCAACGGTAAACCAGCCCGACGCTTTCACCCTGGTGGGATGTACCGTATCACCCGGTTTTGAGTTCGAAGATTTTGAACTTGCCGAGCGCAAAAAGCTTTTATCAGAATATCCCGATCATACCAATATTATCAAAAGGCTGACCTAAATTAGCAGTAAAAATTAATTTGAAACTGCGCTGTATTGCCCGACGTAGACAGTAGACAAAACACTCATTAAAAACAGCAGTTTTTTCTATTGGTTGAGTTTATGGGCATCAAATTTATTACCTATCTAGCCTTCATATCAGTGCTACTGGTCGCATCGGTGCAGCCAGGTTTAGCTCAATATAAGCCCTTGAATAGTCTCAATAAACCCACATCAATCAACGAAGAGTCTGTTGAATTGAAAACGGTCAGCGCTAATGAAAGAAAGCGTGTTGGTACAGCAAGGCGAATCGCTTTATTTGCTACAGCTATTCCATCATTGACATCCGTCATTCTATATGGAGGATTTCCTGACATATCCGATCAAGCGGTTAGAGGCTATATTCTAAGCGTCGGGTTTACAGGTACTCTATTGGGACCTTCGATGGGCAGTTTATACGCCAATCAAAACGGTAGGGTCTTGAGGGGTTTGCTGATAAGATCCGGCGCTCTTGGTTTGACCTTCTATGGGGCCGGACCACTTCGCGGGCTTGGCATCTTGCATCAACCTGAGACGATCGGACAACTTGTAATGTTTTTGGGTGCCGGATTGTATATCGGAAATAGCATTTATGATATAATTTGGGGATCCCGCAAAGCAGTCGAAGAATATAATAAAAGCCTCGCCAACCAAGTATCGATTAGCCCTTGGGTCAGACCTGAGGGAGACGGAGGCGGATTGCAAGTGCAAGTTCGATTTTAATTGTATCGCCAACTAAGATCTTTTTACTCAAAATTACCTAAAATAGAGTATTTGGGGCATCATGGGTATTGAATAGTTTTCTTGTGCAATGTCTAACCATCACTCATAAGAAAGGAGGAGATTACAATGAGCAACATATTCGCATACTCAATACTTATAGTAGGTTTAATGATTTCATCTGTACAGATATCACATGCCCAAACCCAGCCATTTAATAAATATGAGTCAGCATCAATTTCAAACCTTGAAAAAACTGACTCCAAATTTGACAAATCAACCGACAAAAAGCAGGTGAGTACGGCAAGACGTGTCTCCTTTTTTTCAACCCTTTTGCCTTCACTAACCTCCATCTTCCTGTACGGTAGTTTTCCTGGTATTACAGACCGTGTGATAGGAGGTTATGTAATAAGCCTTGCTTTCACAGGTGCAGTAATTGGTCCGTCTATGGGCAGTTACTACGCCGAACAGAGCAGTAAATTCAGGAGAGGGATTCTCATAAGAACCGGTGCTCTTGGCTTGGCTGCTATTGGCGCCGGACCAATGGATGGGTTTGCTATCCTGGAACAGCCTGACCCCGTTGGACAACTGGTTATGTTTTCGGGGATTGGCTTATATGCCTTACATTCCATTTATGATATTATCAGGGGATCACGCAGAGCGGTTGAAGCTCACAATGAAGCTGTTTCGGATCAAGTTTCGGTTGCACCGTGGATTGCTCCTGAAGGCGATGGCGGCGGTTTGCAGTTGCAAGTTCGATTTTAATTCTATTGCCAACCTCATACCTCATTCTGCATTCTCAAAACTGATATTTTAGATCTAATCAAAAATAAACCGCATTTATCAGCTGTATCCTGCCTGCCGGTGATCTTAATAAGTTGTAAAAATCTCACAGAAGATGAGTACACATAGGGAAAGCATGATAGCGGAACAGATACAGATCTCCACGACTTCCACTTTATCGATGTTCAAACCGACTGGATTGTTGACCGGGAACAGGATGGTGGTTCCCGGAGTGTAAGAATCTATCGCACTGAAGATAATGGTGAGTCTTGGAGTATTGAGGAGTTGGATCAACAACAAATGGACGGGATTTTAACTTCGCTTCACATGACCGGCAGCCATGTCGGTTGGGCGGTCGGCACCAACGGCCTGATTGTTCATTATAATTCCTGAATATTGAATTCCCACCCGAATAAGTGTGCCTTGAATACACCGGTTTAATACCTAACACTTATCCCTAAAACTATGGCTGATCAAAACACGCTGCCTTCAAACCTAATCTTAATTGCAGGATTTTTATTTGTCATTGGCGCTTTTATGTTGGAAAATATGGTGTCCGGGGTGTTTGAACGGATAGAAACAATGTTTGCTGAACCAGATCAAACAGATGCCCTTTTTTACGGGAGCTTATTTTTGAATGTTCTCATTGGAGGCGCAATTTCCTGGCTACTTTTCTGGTCAGGATATCTTCTACTAAAGCTTAAGCCAAAAGGCTTCAATGCCGCTCGCGGTTTTTTATGGGTACTTTCGGTATTTGGAGGCATAGCCTTAGTAGGTTCAATCTTCGTAATCTTGTTTCAAGAACAAGACTTTGTAAATATCGGGCATGATGACAGAGCTGAGTTCTTTGCATCAATAAGCAAATATATCTTCTACTGGTTAGCCGTGATATCCATATCAATATGGTCAATTCGATCGCTGAAGCATGAATCAATAAGGAACCTGTTTATTTCATGATTAATCCCGGGGTCTGTCAATATCTGCAATATACAATCACAAATCGTCAATCTGCTATCTCTTTGCGCTGTTGAAAGGATAACTATAGATAACCAATTGTGTCCAACTTAATCATCCCGCCTGTTCAACAGATAGCAGATTGTTGATTTATGATTTCAGATTGTAGATGGTCCTCCTCCACCCAATCGCAAATTGTATGGCGACAATTATTGTTTAGCTCATAAGCCCGACAAGCTTTGTGCTACTATCCGCAGGGACAAGGCATGCCTTCTCCCTACCCTTTAGGTGCCAACATTCCAGGGCGGATTTCAATGTATACCTGACTTCTATTTATTCCACCGAACTCTTAAATCCGCGTTGAATCCGCGAAAATCCGATTAAAACCTTTCTTCTAAGTCTCTACTTATCACCCCGAGATGATTAAGCACCTCCCGATGGTCAACAGTTGATGGGAAATTTATAACTCCTTCCCCTTTCACGTACATCTGCGAGGACGCTCCCCCGTCGAGGTTGAAAGCTGTCCAGGCTCCAAGTTCATGCATCAGATCGGCGAGTTCGGTGCCGTACATGCCCACGGATTCATCGCTTCTGCCGTCAACGACAGCCAGTATAAGTGTATCGCGGTCTTCGTTCAGCCCAATTGCGGTGCGGGGGTGGCGTTCGCTCATATCACTACGATCCGGAAAGCACCCCGGCTCATCCGGTTCATCGCATTTGTGGGGCTCTCCATCAACGACAATCTGAGGAAACCCGCTTATCAATGCCTGCGTATTTTCCGGGATATCTGAGGTCTCTTCGTCGGGTTTCCAGCTTGCTCCCGATCCCCCTTGGTTTCGGGTTGCTTCTGTATCTCGATATTTCACGCCGTATTCACCAAAAGCCACCCAACCGTAGTTTCCAAAAAACCATTCTTCAGCAAAAGTGGAATCACGTCCGCTTTGATGTGCAGGCCATCGCTCCCCTTTGCCCACGGCATCCCCATAAAGAAACGGAGCTCCATCATCAAACCCCATGAAATCCGCATTTATGGCAACATCAGCCTCGGTAGCCTTTGCCCAGTCTTTTACGGTCCGAAACTCATCAGTCGGCGCCGTCGCCTCTACCTTAATGCCTTGGGTTTCGAGATCAACCAATGCTGCATAATATTGAATCGCCGGATCCTCCTGCCCCTTTTCCAAAATTTTAATACCCTCTGCAGGCGAATACATCTTTTCGTTTTCTTCCGAATCACCAATTGAGCCCTGACAACCGGCAACTGCAAACCCAAACAATACCCAAAAATGCTTGTTCAAAATCATAATCGATACCACCTAATTCGTTGAAACTCTGCAGGTTTTGAGTCGTATTTTTCTTGCAAAATCTGTTTTTTTATCTGCATAAAGAAAGATGAATGGATTAGATTTTTGCTAAGCCTCCAGATAAAAACACAGGACTACATAACCTTTAAAATAAAACAACAGAGCTTATGTCTACATCTTCAATTATCCCACCCGAACTGCAAAATTCCAGTTTTGAAGTTAAATCAAAAGAGCAAACCTATCTCGTCAAGCGACAATATGATAAACTGGCAGAGCATTTGATTCAAAAATCAAATATTAACATCATCGTGACTATAGCCTTAATCATTTTAGTCGGTGCCGGTATCGTTTCGTTATTCGCCGCTTATGATACCGTCGCATGGATCACCCTGGCTGCTTATGTTATTGGGATAATAGTCGTGTTTGCCCAGATCCGTGAAAAACTGGCACTGAAACAAGCTGCCAATGAATTATTAGAGAGGATCCGCAGTGAACAAGGTGAGGCAGAATCTTAGTAACCTTTTGCGGGTATAACATTTAGAAACCGCACTTTTCCCGCACCGACGAAGGAGTTCAGGGGATTTTCCGGGTTTTGAACTGACTTTATAAGAGAAAAACGGGGAAAAACGATTACTATGCATTAACTATACTCATCCCCTGACTCCTTTCTCGTGAAATCTACGAATAGGAGTTTTACAAATTTTAGCTGCTTCAGCTTCTATCTGCCAAGTTTTACCAGAATTTGTGAAAATGATGGACCGGTCCGTGTCCTTCACCAATTTTGTATTGTACCCCTGCTGCTATCGCCTCATTTATATAGGTTTTGGCTTCTGCAACAGCTTCCACCAATGATTTTTCTTTAGCCAGTCCGGCTGCTATAGCCGAGGAGTACGTACAACCGGTGCCATGTGTATTCGGTGTATTGATCCGCTTTCCCTCAAACCAGTGACATTCGATTTCACCATTTTTCGAACTTACCAGACAGTCTTTGCTGCTATCTTTACTGTGCAGATGTCCCCCCTTCATCAAGACGGCGCCGGCCCCTGTTTTTAGCATTTCTTCGCCGGCATCGGACATTTCATCAAAACTGTTTATCTCTCGCCCCAGGATTACTTTGGCTTCTTCAACATTTGGAGTTACGACCGATGACAACGGAAAGAGCCGGTGTACCAGCTCATCCCGGGCTTCATCCTGCAAAAGTTTGTCACCACTTTTGGCGACCATCACGGGATCGAGCACTACATTTTTTACGTTGAATCTCTCCAGTTCTTCTGCCACAACCTGGATAACCTCCGGCGAAAACAACATCCCGATTTTTACGGCATCAGCTCCGATATCTTCGAGAACAGCCTGGATTTGTGACCGGATAAATTCCGGGTCCGCCTGATGTATTCCGGTGACAGAGGTGGTGTTTTGCGCGGTGAGTGCAACAATAACAGATGAGCCGTAGCATCCGAGAGCGGAAACGGTTTTCAAATCAGCCTGTATACCGGCTCCTCCGCCGCTATCTGATCCGGCTATCGTTAATACTTTGCGGTAGGTTTTGTCACTCATAATTATTTTGATTTAAAATGATCATAGCTTTGTAAGTCACCGGACACTTTCCGATGATTTCGTAAAAAGCTGAGTTCGTTTTCATCTTCCGTAATGGTTCCTATAGCCGTTACCGGTACGGCAAGCTCACGTGATGCCCAATTCCTGAAATTTTCCCATGTATCTGCATCAACCGTAAACATCAGTTCATAGTCATCACCTCCACGTGCTGCGATATTTTCAGGATCCCAACTGTTTAGCTCGGCCGTGTATCTCAACTCATCACTTAGTGGCAGCTGATCAAGGTGGATCTGTGCCCCGCATCCGCTTCGGTTCATGATATGTCTGATGTCACCCGCAAGTCCATCTGAGAGGTCCATCATAGCGTGCACCTCAGGCTTTTTACCGAACTGAAGACCTTCAGGTATGCGGGGCTCCGGCCGGTGAAGTTTTTCAAACAGCTTCGTGGAATTCGATGAGCTATTGGTTGTTTGATCCGAAAGAAGAGCAAGTGCCGCGGCGGCATCTCCCAAAGTGCCGGTAACAGCTACGATATCGCCGGGCACAGCAGCATTTCTTTTTTTGGTATGATCTTTTTCTACCCGGCCAAGAGCGGTAACGGAAATGATGGCATCCATTTCGGACCGGGTCGTATCACCGCCGTCAATTCGGCAATTATACTTTTGGCAGATTTCATCCATGCCGCTGATCAAATGATCAAAATGATCCGATGAGGTGAGCTCTTCGGTAAGACCCAGACTAATAAAGACATGGTCGCACTGCCCGCCCATAGCAGCGATATCGCTGAAATTAACTGCTATAGCTTTGTATCCGATATCCGCCCAGCTACTCCACTCCGGTTTAAAATGGCGTCCCTGAATAAGCATATCGGTCGTAACGGCTTGATATGCATCGTCTCCGAAAGGAAGCAAAGCAGCGTCATCACCGATATCTCCTAAAACTCCAGAGTTTGACCAACGTTTTACCATATCGTTGATCAGGTCGAATTCTCCCCGGTTGGAATATTTTTGAGACATAAAAAAAGCCGTTTCCTTATTTGATGTAAACAGGGAAACGGCTTTTCACCTAAAATTCGGGTGTCCATGCCATTTCCCTACGCCGGTATAATCCGGATCAGGTTATTGGGGTGTAGTCTCAGCCCCCTATTTAACGGGGCACCCCCAATGGCGTTTCACTTATTTCAAGAATACACTGTTCGGCTCACAGAGTCAACCCGGCCTCGATCAGGTGTCTGTAGTGGCCGGTTCACTACTGGTTCCCCTGAACTGTTTAACCAAGGCTTGAATTCGATCTATGATATTCGCCGTAACGATATAAACAACCGGGATTAATACAAGAGTAATCAAGGTAGAGGCTGCAAGACCGCCAATTACAACTCGTGCAAGAGCCGCTTGAATTTCAGCCCCGGTACCGATTCCGATGGAAAGCGGAAGTAATGCGAGAATGGTCGTCAGGGTCGTCATCAAAATCGGGCGCAGACGGAGCCGGCCGGCTTCAATCACGGCGTTGTAGACATCCAGGCCGCGATCACGCCGCATCAGGTTGATGTAATCGACCAGAACGATGGCATTGTTTACCACAATTCCGAGTAGCATCATTACCCCCATCAAACTTTGCATGTTGAAAGTCGTTCCGGTGAGCAACATTGTCGGAACCACTCCGATTATCGCAACCGGAACGGAGAACATGACAATCAACGGATCCACAAATCGCTCAAACTGAGCTGCCATCACCATATAAACCAGGATCAATGCAATGATGATTGAGAGGGTAAAATCCCGTTGAGCCTGCTGCTGTTCTTCGTACTCCCCACCGAAATAGATGGAGTAACCTTCCGGAAAATCCATATCGGCAAGTGCCGCTTGTATTTCTTCGACGGCTGTACCGAGGGCTACCCCCTCTTCTAGATTCACCGAAATATACTCTACGCGCTGACTATTAACCCGATTAATACTTGTTGGTCCGCGATCCCGTGTTTTTTCAACTACCGAAGAAAGAGGTAATATTTCACCTTCAGAAGAGCGAATTGTGATGTTATCCAAATCCTGTGGCCCGACCCGGTCCTGCGGTCGCAGACGCACCCTAATAGGGCGTTCTTCGCCATCAACTCTGTACTGACCGGCAATACTACCACCGATATTGGCCTGAACTGTGGAAGCCACTTCCTGCAATCCTATACCGAGCTGAGCAAGCCGTTCGCGATCCACATTGATATTTTGTTGAGGCCGGCCTTCATCCTCTCCGATATCAACATCAGTTACACTGGATAGCGGTTCAATTCGATTGCGAATTTGTTGACCAAGTTGATCGACGGTCTCAAAATCATGGCCGCGGAGTTGTAACTCCAGGGACTCATCGTCTGATCCGCCACTACCGAACACCCGGCGTAGCACCCACATCCCGGAGCGGGCTGTCACCCGGATATCAGCGCCCGGGATGGTATTATCCACCTGTTCGCGCAGATGATTAGCAAGTTCGGAGCTGCTCATATCTCGTTCCGAGGCATCGGCAAGCGTTAACTCGACATCAGCCCGGCCATTGCGGACGTCTCTGGTGTAGTATTTCACAGCATTCGCAGGAGTGGCATTCTGGACGATTTGATCCAGCTCCATCATGTAATCATACATAACCGCGATGTTGACCCCGTCATCCATCCGCATACGAACACGAACTTCGTCGGCATCTGTTTGAGGGGCAAGTTCAAACGGGATGGACGGCACGAAATAAATGGAGATACCAAGCAGTACGACCGTTACACCACCAACCCAAATCTTGCGATTCAGCAGCCGAGCAAGTAAGGATTTATACCCGTTTTCGAGCCGGTCGAAAAACTTTTGGTGGCGGGTTCGTTTTTCGGGATCGGGGTCATCCGGCTGGTAAGTAAGAAACTTGTTTGATAGCATCGGAACCAGCGTAAGCGCTGCAATGAGCGAGCACAACAAAGCAAATACCACAACAAGAGCAAGCTCCTGGAACATAAAACCGGTTACCGATTGCATGAACACAACCGGCAAAAATATCACGGACGTGGTGAGTGTAGCAGCGATAATGGCCCCAGCTACCTGCTTAGTACCTAATAGGGCACTTTCCTTCCTTTCTTTACCCTGTTGCCGGTTTCGAACAATATTATCCAGCACAACAATGGCATTATCCACAATGAGACCGATACCGAGGGCAAGTCCGCCGAAACTCATCATGTTCAGACTGAGTCCCCCAAAATAGATAAGCCCGAAGGTTGCAATGACCGAAATGGGTATGGTAATTCCTATGATGAATGTGGTCGAGCCGTTTCTCAGGAAGGCAAACAAAATGATAATGGCAAGAATACCACCCCAGATTGCGGAATTGCGCACATTATCAATAGAAGCCTGAATGAAGTCGGATTGATCTGAAATAACCTCAAGTTGAAGATCACTTCGCATAGCGTTAATGCGTTCCACTTCATTACGGACATCCCGGGCTACCGCCACCGTGTTCGCATCACTCTGTTTTCGCACTGCCATCCGCAGCGTTGGCATATCATCAATTTCGATATACCGGCCGATCTCTTCATAGGCATTTTCTACATTGGCAACATCCTGAACGCGAATCGGGTCGCCATCGACGGTAGTGATTATTGTCTGAGCAATTTCTTCCACAGTCTCATACTCACCCAATGTGCGGACATAGAGATCACTAAAACCATCGCGAATATTACCGCCGGGCAGAGTTACATTTTCCCTGTTTATTGCATCGATAACTTCAGCCGCGGTTAACTCTGCTGATGCCAGTCGCTCCCGGTTTAGATCGACCCGAACTTCCTCATTTACACTCCCCCAAACATCAATAGAACCGGTACCGGGGATTTGTTCAAAGTTTTGGGAAATATCACGTTCAAGAATCCGGGTTAGCTCTGCCAGGTCGCGATTGGAACGCGCGCCGATCATAATAATCGGTGAATCATCCGGGTCGAATTTCCAAATCCGCGGGGATTCGGCTTCTTCTGGCAGGTTCCTGCGCACCCGGTCCAAGGCGTCTCTCAGGTCATTTGCCGCAGCATCAATACTGGTGTTGTGACTAAAGCTCAGGCGAACGCGGCTGCTTCCTTCACTTGATGTTGATGTAATTTCTTCGACATTGGGGACCCCGGCGACCGCATTTTCGACCATGTCGGTGACGATCTGTTCCATTTCCTCAGGGCCGACATTATCATAATCGACCACCACGGTTAATCTTGGAAACTCTATAGGTGGGAGTAGGTCAACCGGCAAGTAACGAAATCCGACAATACCTAATACGATGATAATACAATATGCCATTGCCGTAGCAATGGGTCGATTTACCGATCGTGAAGTTAACGACATAACGAGTTAGGTTTGGTAAAAAAATTTGCTTTATTCATTAAGCGAGTCCGACTCCGATTCACGAGCACGCTGCAGCTTATCTGAGATAATACCATGGATATCTCTGCTTTCAAGCTGTTGTTTATCAAGGATGTCATCCCAATCTGCTTCTCTAACCCTGGCCTCTTCGCTACCGCGATCGGCAAGCATATTCTGTCCAAGCGTTACTACATATTGTCCTTCAGACAGACCACTAATTCCCGTCATGGCGCGACCTTCGGCGATGATATCAACCGGTACAAACTCTACGGGAACAGGGCCAAAAATCGGGTTGCCTTCTTCATCTTCGGTATCAGCATCTTCTTCTGATTCCAAGTCCAATTCGGTGCCGATACCTTCTGCGACGAAAACTCCGCGGGAGCCTTCAGCCGGATTCGTAAAAATGGCTGCATTGGGTACGAGAGTGGCCTGATCGGTCTCACCGTACATGATATCTACCGATACAAACATTCCCGGGCGCAAAGAATTACCGGGGTTAGGGACTTCAATTTCAGCCTGGGTGGTATGAGAAACCGGATTCAGGAAAGGGGAGATTCGGGTTACCTGAGATTCAATGGTGGTATCTGTTAAAGCTGGCGAAGTGATAAAAGATGTATGGCCAGGCCTGATATGGCCGGTCATGCCTTCAGTCAGGGTAACCGTAACTTTCATGTTATCCATATCCCCTATTTCAAAAATTCGGTTGCCGGTATCCACGCGTTGACCGATCTCTACATCTCTGCCACCGACAACACCGCTATATGGGGCTTCTATGACGGTGTTATTCAGGGCATATTCGCTATCTTTCAGCTCGGATTCGGCACGTCTTTTCTGTGCTTTGGCAAGATCGAGATTGGCTTCTGCTTCTTCTTTGTCTGCACGAAGTGTTTCCAGTTCAAGTTGCGTTTCCATATCACGTTCGGAAAGCTGCTCCGCTCTGGAAAGGCGGGAGTCGATACGGCTGAGGCTTGCACGCGCTTGTCGAACCTGGGCTTCGGCAACATCAAGATCGGATTCAGCCTGGTTACGCTGCTCTCTGAATTCATCATCGCGAATTTTAGCGAGCGGTTGTCCGCTTTCAACTCTTTCTCCGTTCTGGACATAAACTTCGGTGATACGACCGGCGATTTCAGGATAAATTCCGGTTTGATTTTGTGCTCTCACAACTCCTGTCAAGCGCTCTTCGAGAGGCAGAGAACCAATTTGAGAACGGACAATCTCTACGGTCGGTGCATTATTTCCACCTCCGCCAAAATCATTATCGTTATTGTTACCACAACTAACTGCAAAGGTTGCGGCAATAAAAAGCACAAATACCTGACTTATCCTTCTATTCATAAAATATTTTGTTTCCAGTTCGATAAGGGGGATCTCTGTGGAAGGCATTGCATAACAGTTTTTTCGACCTATCAATTCATTATCGGAATTTCTAATAAAATCCTTTGGCCCTGATATCAATTAAAAACTTGTTTTGCAGAGCCTTCCTTCTATTGGTTAGTACCGGGTAAATGCAAAAACATCGAAAATCGTTTGTTTATAGCATTCAATATCATGATACATTATGTCATGTTGCCCAATGATTCATTTATTCCAACTTAAGCTACAACGGTATCTCAAAATCCTGCAGATGCTTAGCCTTCACACAAAAAGGACATCACAAGGTGTATAACCATTAACAGGTTTATATGTCATGCTCTTCGACGTGCTACTTTAGAAATCGTTCTCTAATTCTTTTGATAAATGGAGTGCGATTGCCAGAACAAAGAGTCATCTTCTTTAACGCGACTGATTTCCTAACGTATCCGATACCAGATATACATTTACTCGGTTACATCAGCCATCAATAATAACCTTGATCAACCGATCAATATTATAGTTCAGATAGGTAAAATCATTAAAACTTGAAGTAAAAACTGTTTCGAACCCGAATTCCATGTATTGATACCCGTTTAACATCTAAATTTGCCTTAAAAGAAGACATTGTAAAATAAATAAGTGAATAGAATATGTTATTGTTTCGTTGTTTTGCGTTGCATTTATGGTATATGTATTGATGATCTGTAAAAAGTATAATCAACTAAAATATAATAACTTACAATAATAACACAGGTATTACATGGAGACGGTTGATACGTTAGAAGGAGTCAAAGAATTTGAGCATGTTTGGATTCCGATGAAAGATGGAGTCAGGCTCTCCGCTCGCATTTGGATGCCGGAAAATGCAGAAGAGAAACCGGTGCCGGCTATTTTGGAATATATACCGTATCGAAAGCGGGATATGAAGCGCTCCCGCGACACCCAGATGCACCGGTATTTTGCAGCTCACGGCTATGTGGCCATCCGTGTAGACCTGCGTGGAAGTGGTAGCTCCGAAGGCGTCCTCATGGATGAATATTTACCCCAGGAGCTCGAAGATGGCGAAGAAATTCTCAAATGGCTTGAAGAGCAGCCCTGGTGTAACGGCAGTGTCGGGATGATCGGCATTTCGTGGGGTGGCTTCAACGGCCTTCAGATTGCAGCCCGGAAACCCAAACAGTTGAAAGCGGTCATCAGCCTGTGTTCAACCGACGACCGTTATGCCGATGATGTTCATTACATGGGCGGATGCCTGCTGAATGATAACCTTTCCTGGGCATCCACCATGTTTGCCTTTAATTCTCTTCCGCCCGATCCGGAAGTTGTCGGAGAAGACCGCTGGAGAGATATGTGGAAGCAGCGTCTGGAAGGCAGCGGCCTTTGGGTTGATACCTGGATGCGCCACCAAACCCGCGATGACTACTGGAAACACGGCTCCATTTGTGAAGATTATGATGCCGTTCAATGCCCTGTATTAGCCGTAAGTGGTTGGGCCGACGGCTATTCCAATGCGGTTTTCCGGATGGTTGAAAACCTGAATTATTGTAAAGGCTTAGTTGGCCCGTGGAGTCATATTTACCCACACATGGCTTCAACCGGTCCGCAAATCGGATTTCTGCAAGAGTGCATCCGTTGGTATGATCACTGGATGAAGGATCAGGATTCCGGTATTGATGAGGATCCGGCTATCCGGGTTTGGATGCAGGATAGCGTGAAACCTAAAGCCGATTATAAGAAACGCCCCGGCCGTTGGGTTGCCGAGGATGAGTGGCCTTCACCATCGATCAAAAACGAGACGTTTCGCATCGATCACAATGTGATTCTTCAACCGGGTGAAGAGCCTACAAACGGTGACCCGCTACCTATTCAATCCCCGTTAAGCGTCGGTTTATTCGCCGGAAAATGGTGCTCTTACAGCGCCGGACCGGATCTACCTTATGATCAACGGGAAGAAGACGGCGGGTCGCTGGTTTTTGACACCGAACCCCTTGAAAAACCCGTTGAAATCATGGGAGCCCCTTATGTGGACCTGGAATTAGATTCCAACAAACCGGTGGCTATGGTAGCGATCCGCTTGTCTGACGTCGCACCCGACGGCAAGGCAACCCGCATCACCTATGGTTTGCTCAACTTGTGCCACCGAAACAGTCATGAGTTTCCCGAAAAACTTGAGCCGGGCAAAAAGGAACGTATCCGGGTTGAATTAAACGACATCGCACAAAAGTTTCCGGAAGGACATCGTATTCGTCTTTCCATCTCAACCAGTTATTGGCCACTGGCCTGGACGCCTCCTGAACCGGTTCGTTTGACCATCTATCCCGAACAAAGCAGCCTCACCCTGCCCTGCCGGGAGCCCAAAGCCGATGATGGCGAACTCGAAGAGTTTGAACCGTCAGAAAGTGCTCCGGAGCCGCGTAAAACCATTATCAAACCAACCGATCATAACTGGATCATCACTCGGGATTTGGCCAAAGATGAATCCACCCTTCACGTGTATAATGACGAAGGCACCTATCGGATGGAAGAAATCAACCTGGAAATCTCCAAAAATACCCATGAATGGTACCGTTTTCGGGATGATGATGTCGAATCCGTAAACGGAGAGGTCATCAGCCAAAGGAGATTAAAAAGGGGTGACTCCTGGGATGTCCGCACCGAAACGCGTACGCTACTCACATGTACCAAAGATGAATTCTTCATCCATGCCACGCTCGATGCTTACGAAAACGAACGGCGGGTTTTCACCAAAACATGGGACCGCCAAATTCCACGTTTGTACAT
>SLJN01000252.1 GCA_007135115.1 Balneolales bacterium | reverse complement strand
CCGGGCTTTACGAGCCATTTGACCAGTTTGGCCTCTACCATCTGAGAGCCCAGGCTCGGCATCGTTAATTCACCCATAAATCCCTCCCATGTTTTTAACCGTCTCGATGATCTCCTCTGGTTGTGGCAGCGATGCTTGTTCCAGATGACCGGCATAGGGAGCCGGCACCTCGACGCCGCACACCCGCTCAACCGGACAGTCGAGCTCATAAAACAGCTCTTCGGTGATACGGGCGCTCAACTCGGCTGAAATGCCTACGCTCTTCCATCCTTCATCCACTACAACAGCCCGGTGCGTTTTGCGCACTGAATCAAAAATAGTTTGGTTATCCAACGGCCGGAGTGTTCTCAGATCGACCACCTCGGCACTTATGCCTTCATCCGCCAGGGCTTCAGCGGCCTTCATGGATTTTTGCAGTCCGATGCCGAAAGTAAGGATACTTACATCGCTGCCTTCCCGGCGAACTTTAGCGGAGGAAATGTCGACCTTCTGACCGTTTCCGTTCAGGGTTTCTTCGTTGTTGTAAAGCGAAGAATGTTCAAAGATGATGACTGGATCAGGGTCGGCCAGTGCCGGACCGAGCATTCCACGGGCATCTTCTACTGTGGCCGGCGTCAGAATTTTGAGTCCGGGGATGTGGGCATACCATCCTTCCAGGCTTCGGGAATGTTGGGCGGCAAGCTGCTTACCCCCGCCCGATGCCATGCGGATTACAATCGGCACATTGAACTGCCCGCCCGACATGTGCAACAGAATCGATGCCGTATTGATAATCTGATCCAAAGCCAGAAAACTGAAATTGACGGTCATAATTTCGACTATCGGTCGCATACCTCCCACTGCAGCGCCGATGCCGCATCCGGTAAAACCTGCTTCCGAAAGTGGCGTGTCGATCACCCGGTCTCTTCCGAATTCATCCAACATGCCTTCACTGACATTAAAACAGCCACCGTACATTCCGACATCTTCTCCCATGAGGAAAACCCGCTCATCATTCAGCATGGCCTCTCTCATAGCTTCCCGCGTAGCCTGGCGGTACGTCATTTTCAGTTCCGTCATCTCCATAATAGTATCCGATTAAGAAATTGAATCATCACTGTACAAAAACCGGGTGAGCGTCTCGAGCGGTTCGTCGGTCCCTTCTTCTGCAAATTTGACCGAAGCCTCCACTTCTTCATTCACCTGCTTGTAGATCTCTTTAAGGCGGGAATCTGTTAGTTCGCCATCTTTTTGCAAGCGGTCCGTAAAGGTTTTGATGGGATCTTTCTGTTTCCATTCTTTCACTTCCTCCTTCGGCCTGTATCTTTCCGGATCAAACATCGAGTGTGCGCGGAACCGGTAAGTCTGGCACTCCAGGAAATAAGGTTTTTTCTCCTTGCGCACATAGTTTATAGCTTTTTCGGATTCGGACAGCACCGCCATAATATCCATACCGTCAACCCGCGAGCCTTTTACGCGGTAGGAGTCCGCTTTTTTGACCAGGTCGGTTTCGGCTTCGGCATACTTAAACGGCATACCCATAGAGTAGAAGTTGTTTTCACAGAGGAACAACACGGGCAGCTCCCAAAGTGAAGCCAGATTCATCGACTCGTGAAACTCCCCTTCGTCTACGGCGCCGTCCCCGAAAATGCAGCAGGCGATACGGTCATTGCCCTGTCTTTTGTAGGCCATACCAAGCCCGACGGCCATTGGTAAGCCGTTGGCCACAATTGCCGATCCTCCGAAAAAATTGTGTTCCTTATCGTACAAATGCATAGAGCCGCCACGTCCGCCGCTGCAGCCTTCCGCCTTTCCGTACATTTCGGCCATGATGCTGTTCATCGATACGCCTGCGATCAGGGCATGACCGTGCTCACGGTAGTTGGAGATGATGCCGTCGTTTTTATCCAGATTCTCTATGACACCCACGGCCACGGCTTCTTCACCATCATACAAATGGAGGAAGCCCCGGATTTTTTGCTTCGTGTACATCTCGTAGGTTTTATCCTCCATCTGGCGAATGCGGATCATCTGGGTAAGCAGATGAATATTATCAATCTGTTTAGTTTTAACGGGGGTTTTTGATTTGGTAGTTGCTTTGTCCGGAGTAGCCATAATGCATTTCAGTTAGGGGAGCTATGCTTTCAGTTTTTCCATTTCCTGATCACGCAGTAACCTGCGCATGATCTTGCCGCTTCGTGTTTTGGGCAGGTCATCACTGAATTCGAACTCTTTAGGTGAGATGGCCGGACCCAGTTTTTTCCTCACAAAACCCTTCAGGTCCATTTCCAGTTCTTCGTCGGGTTCGAAGCCTTCTTTAAGCACGACAAATGCCTTAACCAGTTCTCCCATCATCGGGTGCGGCTTTCCGATGACGGCTGCTTCAGCCACGGCTGAGTGTTCCATGAGTGCACTTTCCACTTCGAACGGGCCGACCATGTGTCCGGCAGTTTTGATGATATCGTCGGCTCGCCCTACAAACCAGAAATAGCCGTCTTCATCTTTGGAAGCGAGATCACCGGTCAGGTACCAATCTCCGATGAATGATTTTTTGTAGCGGCTTTCTTCGTCCAGATAGGTTCGGAACATCGAAGGCCAGCCGGTTTTAAGTGCCAAATGACCGGTTTTGCCCGGTTCGTTGATGATGTTGAGTTTTTGTTGATCCTCATCTTCGTATACCTCCACTACGGCCGCTTCTATACCCGGCAGCGGTTTTCCCATAGAGCCGGGTTTAATCGGCATGGAGGCGTAGTTAGCGATCATGATGCCGCCGGTTTCGGTCTGCCACCAGTTATCATGAATCGGCAGGCCAAGCACTTTTTGTCCCCACCGGACCGCTTCCGGGTTGAGGGGTTCACCCACGCTGTGTATCAGCCGCAAAGCACTCAGGTCGTACTTTTGATGAACATCTATGTTAATGCGCATGAGTCTGCGGATGGCCGTTGGTGCGGTGTACCAGACGTTCACCTTCTCTCTTTCCAAAGTCTTGTACCAAAGTGCGGCATCAAATTCGGGTTCTACGACCAGGTTTTTGATGCCGTGCATCAGGGGAGCCAGAATACCGTAGGATGTCCCGGTAACCCAGCCGGGATCGGCGGTGCACCAGAAGATATCATCCGGCTGAAAATCCAGCACATATTTTCCGGTGATGTAATGGGTCAGGGCCGCACCGTGTACGTGAACCACGCCTTTGGGCATACCGGTAGTTCCGCTGGTGAAATGGAGTAGTGCCTGATCTTCCGGATCGGTAGGCGGGATGGTGAAAGTCGGATCGGCCTGTTCCATTAAGCCGGAAAGGGATCGGATCTTAGGATCATCGTCCCCATTATCTGTGGTGAACAGGATATGTTGGAGATGATCCAGCCGGTTTTTGAGTCCAGCCATTTTAGTTTGATACAGCTCCGGTGTAGTGACCAGTATTTTGGCCTTACCCTTACTCAACCGCTGATGAATGGGTTCAGGGCCGTAAATGGAAAACAGCGGACAATAAACGGCGCCGTATTTCATC
Source organism: Balneolales bacterium (assembly GCA_007135115.1). Taxonomy (GTDB): domain Bacteria; phylum Bacteroidota; class Rhodothermia; order Balneolales; family Natronogracilivirgulaceae; genus SLJN01. The sequence goes on along the minus strand of SLJN01000252.1, from coordinate 14,137 downwards.
GTCCCGAGCGCGGTTATATAGAGTTCGGGAATCCGTCCGGTGAGTGTACAAACGACATCACCTTTTTGAATACCGAGTTCGGCCAGCACATTGGCGAATCGGTCCGTGGCCTCTTTAAGTTCCTGATAGGTATATTCTTTTACCTGATTGTCAGCTCCAATCCACCGCAGCGCCGTATGATTCCTTCGGCTTGATTCCGCATGGCGGTCGACAGCTTCATAAGTGATATTGAGTCCGTTATTATCGGGCAGCCCCGAGAGTTCTACGGCCGCTTTTTTCCAGGAAAATTCGCTGTACGTTTCTTCATACACTTCCAGATTGGATCGCAGCGAACCCGGTTTTTTGATCTTAATAATTTCTTCGCTCATCTCCGAATGCCTGTTTGATACTTTTAAATATAGCCCTTTGTTCATCGAAAAGTTTGCAGGGGGTGATCACACAGGATATCAAGATTTATGATCCAATGGAGTAACAGAGTTCACGCAAAAAGTGTAGTAAATTTTGGGTTTCGATGGATTACCCCTTGATATGATTGAAAGGTTTTGATTGACGGTTGGTTTTTTGCAAAACAAACATTTAAACCCTTCCCGGAACGGCTACCGTTTTGATTTTGGCAAAGATGTACCTCGAACAACAGAGGGGCAGGTAGCCAAGCATCAAACGGTGTATACTTCCGCAAAAGGGCGGAATCGGGTATTCAGTTTTTAACTCCTCATTGAAATAATCACCGTTTATTTTTTGAGGGGGATCGGGGTATTGTTCAAGCGGATTAAAGAAGCCCACAAAATAGCTGCGGAAGTTTTGGCGATATCGTAACCCGTTTGCAGTAGAGGGATTCATGACGGACCGGAAAAGTGTCATTCACACATTTTCATGGATGAGATACGGCAGCTTGCCTTCAGGGAATTGATAGAACCGTTTTGCTTGAAAATAGATTTTGATGAAGTCACCGGTATTGCCCGGTGCTACTGGCATACTTGGCAAAGAGTGATCATTCTGTTAGTTGCAACTACAAAGGCTTATATAGTGTCTGTAAGAAAACGCCAATATCTTCGTTTCGCTCGTCCCAAAAATGCTCATGTACGTTCTGTACACTGCGCTTTTTGGGACTTCACGCGCCTTGATCTTGGCGTTTTCTTACGACACTACCACTTTTCTTACAGGCACTATATAGGAAGTTTAGTTAAAGAGGTTGTTGTAAACTTGCTTAAATGTATAGACATTCATCCCCGACCAAGGAGTACGGGGAATGGTACATTCGTATCCCAAGACCGGGATGTCTATTAAAATTTTTAGGTTGTGAATTTTAATAGGCGACTTTTAAGAGAGCATCAGGTTCATCTTGTAGAATTGACTGACTTTACTCATCAACCTTCTTCCATTTGTCCAAATCGTCCGGCAGGCCGTTTTCCCGGCGAATATCTTCAAGAGTAGTAGTATCCGACCATTCGCGGAATGAGTCTTTGAGCTTAACCCACACCGGGTGAAGAGGGCAGGGGTCATCGTTTCGGCATTCAGCCCAGCCGAACACGCAAGGCCGGTCCTCCAAATCTAACCCCACCGCATGAAATACATCGGAAATGCAGACGTCCGCCGGCTTTTTTGCCAATTGAAATCCCCCATGATGTCCTTTACGCGCCTGAATGATACCGGCTTCCACCAGCTTGCGCATGATCTTCGATAAATAGTGAACCGGCACGCCGGTCTTTTCTGACAGATTCCGGGCGTTAACAGGACCGGTATCAGCCTCCAACAAAACACCGGTAACAGCTCTTAGGGCATATTCTGAAGTTTGACTTAAAAACATGTATCGGAGATAGTTAAACTTTTTGGTTGACCGGGAAAACGAACAGAATCGCACTTACCATACATCGCAAGATGCCGGATTTGTTTTAAAAAAAATATCAATAGAGTTGATTGTCTATTGAAAGGGTTTTATAATAGACAAAAATATCTATTGAATGCAATTTGAGGCGTCACCATGTATTATTTAATCAGAAAGGTGGTATGGGTACCGGTTGAACTCTGGAAAACAGAGGCATTTCAGCATTCGGCAGAGCTTGCCAGGGATTGGTTGAAATTGAGTCTGTTGTGCCTGATGCTTGCCGGATTTTTTTCGGCCGTCATAGTTTTTGCCCGCACTCCTATGCTCGCTGATCTGATCGGCGATCCTCAGTTTTCGCAAAAATCATTGGTTTTACATGTGGTCCTGGCGCTGGTAGGGTGGTTTTATTCTTTTCTTGCTGTGTTGTTTTTGTCCATGAACTCAGGCAGGGTAAGCAAGTGGCCGGGTTTCGCTCTTAAAGCATCCGTTATCGGAATTGCACTGATCTGCCTCAGCATCCTAATGCCGAACGCCGAGCCTATCCTGGCGAATTATATTCCGGTGATTGACAACACGATGTTTCTCGCCGGTCTGGGACTGTTTGGCGGCGCTTTATGCCTGACTCTCATCGGCAACGGTTTGTTCCAAACTCCAGTAGCTTCTACGGAAGCCCCGCTGGTTTCCTCACTTCAGGCCCGGGAAGTTATTCACGCTGCCGGATTAATGGTGATCCTCGCAGTGGGTACGATACTGGTCAGCATGTACATTACCACACCCGGCTTGGATCGCACCATGTTTTTTGAACTCACGATGTGGGGAGGCGGACACATCTTCCAGTTTGCAAACTCACTGGGTATGATTGCTGTCTGGCTGATCCTGCTCCGGCTCATCACCGGAAAAGAAGGCCTGGGCGTAACAACCAACCGGACACTGCTGGTGATCATGTGTCTGCCGGTGATGTTTACCCCGCTACTGCTGGTCAACGGTACGCAGGATCAACTCTACTACAACGGATTTACCCAAATGATGCGATGGGGGATGTTCCCGGTGATTTCTGCTTACATCCTCATCGGCGCGTATGCCATCATCAGGGCGCGCAGGCAGGGGGATTTTGAAGGTAAGTTCTTGCACAACGTATGGTTCAATGGCTTTTTGGTCAGCGCGGTGCTGATGGTCGCCGGATTTATCATCGGAGCGATGATTCGCGATTCGAGCACACTGATTCCAGCTCATTACCACGCCTGCCTGGGAGCTGTTACCGTCGCCTATATGACAGCCATGTTTTACCTGATGAAACGATGGGGATATTCATGGAGCCGAGGCTTCCCGACCACCATTCTTAAGCTTCAGCCTCTGCTGTTCGGCTTTGGAAACACCATCTTTGTGGCAGGTTTTGCTTGGGCCGGCCTTAACGGGATGGGTCGCAAAATGTACGGGACTGATCAAGATTTGTTTTCTCCCGAAGTGATCGTAGGCATGGGCATGATGAGTTTCGGCGGATTGCTCGCCATCGCCGGCGGGCTGATGTTTCTGTATTTGGTCATTCACGCATACAACAACAAAAACAACAGGTAATGCTATGGAGGAAGAAGAAAAAAAGCACCCGGTGCAAAAACTGATGGATAATATTTGGCTGCTTCTGTTTCTGGGTATTGTGATTCCCCTGATCTCCTACACGGGATGGGGATTGCTGGAATTACTTGGACTGCCGGAAGCTATTTTACCTTAAATGAGTAACATTTGAAACAATGAGCATATTTAATCCTCAAGGAAACTGGTTTCGTTACCCCGAAGGAGGGGAACGCATGTGGATTGGGTTAGCGCTGGTATGGTGTATTATTATGTTTATCGCCATGCCGTTCTGGCATTTCTTCGGAAAGCAGAATGCCACAGGTGAATCGTATACAGTCGAAGCCCGGGATTTTGAAGAACGGGTTGATCGATTCATAGAGGCTAACCAGGTGGATGAGATCGAGGACATACCGGTAGTGGAAGCGCCCTCGGGCGGTGATATTTATCTGCTCGGACGGATGTGGCAATGGGAGCCGGTCCTTAAGCTTCAAAAAGGGGAAACCTACCGGCTGCACGTCTCTTCAACGGATTTGCAGCACGGGCTTTCCATACTGCCGCTTAACATCAACTTCCAGGTGTTGCCGGGTTATGATCACGTGATCACCATGACCCCGACCACCTCCGGAACCTTCGATATTATTTGCAATGAATTTTGTGGTGTCGGCCACCATTGGATGACCGGCCGGATCATAGTAGAAGAATAAATTACAGGAGTACATTACATGAATTCACAATCAGCTACGGTTGATCATCGGATTTGTAATACCACCGGTCTGACGGTCTTTTTCCGCTCAGAGTTCTTTATTAAGATCAATGCCGTTATGGCGGTGGTGTTTCTGCTTGTGGGAGCAATAGCAGCTATTTTGCTGGCGCTCACAAGGTGGTCGGCGGTTATGTTTCTGGATGAAGTCTGGTTTTACCGCATCCTGACGCTCCATGGCGTCAACATGCTGGTGTTCTGGATTTTATTTATTGAAATGGCGATCCTTTATTTTGCCAGTTCGACACTGCTGAATACCCGAATATTTTCGAAAACGCTGGCCCATATATCCTTTGTGATGATGGTGGTCGGCGCGCTCATCACCAATTACATTATTCTGGATGGCCGCGCCGATGTGCTGCTGACCTCTTATGTGCCGCTGCAAGCCCACCCGCTGTTTTATGTGGGGATTTTATTGTTTGCCGTTGGCGCACTGCTGGTCTGCTTTAATTATTTCGCCACGCTCTATATCGCCAAGAAGAATAAGACCTACACCGGCTCGGTGCCGCTGGTTACGTTTGCCGCCACCACAGCGGCTATAATTGCGGTAGTCGCTATTCTGCACGGTGCCATGGCCCTGATTCCTTCATTACTCTGGTCGATGGGACTGATGGAAGAGCCCGACTCCGCACTTTACCGAATGCTCTGGTGGGGATTGGGTCACCAGACCCAGCAGGTGAATGTGGCCGCTATGGTCGGGGTCTGGTACTTTTTGGCTACGATGACAACAGGTGCCAAGCCGCTCAATGAAACCGTTTGCCGGGGGGCGTTTGTGCTTTACATCCTGTTCATCAATATCGCCTCGGCGCACCACTTGTTGGTTGATCCCGGTGTATCCACCGAGTGGAAAATCTGGAATACGTCATACGCCATGTACCTTGCGGTGCTCGCTTCCATGATTCACGGTTATACCGTTCCGGCGTCCATGGAGGTGGCGCAGCGACGCAAAGGATTCACCAAGGGACTTTTTGGTTGGTTTGCCAAGCTGCCCTGGAAAGATCCCGGCTTTTCAAGTGTCGCGCTTTCAGCGATGATCTTCGGCTTTATCGGCGGAATCACCGGTGTGACGCTTGGTACTGAGCAAATCAACATCATGGCGCATAATACGATGCGTATTCCCGGACACTTCCACGCCACGGTGGTCGGAGGTACAACCCTGGCCTTTATGGGGCTGTGCTACTATCTGGTACCGCTGATTTTCCAGCGCGACTTCTACCTGCGCTCGTGGGCACGCGTTCAGCCGTACATCTTTGCGATCGGCATCACTATGATGTCACTCGGCATGTCATTGGCCGGAACCTACGGCGTGCCGCGGCGTACGTACGACAGCGACTTCACCGGCGCGGCCATTGATACCGGGTTTGACCCCGTCGCACATATTTTACTGGGCGTACTTGGTATCGGCGGTGTCATCGCATTTCTCGGAATGATGCTGTTCATCGGTCTGGTCGTTGCAGCCGCATTCTTTGGTCCGCCAATCAAAGATCGCAAGATGCCGTCCTGGCAGGATGAGAAGTCACAAAAAATGACCGACGATCTGATCAGCCGGGGCTACGAGGAAGAAGGCAAGCACTACGAGCATGTCAAGACACCTGGTACCATCGCATTGGTGCTGATCTTCCTGCTCAGTTTTGTGATCTATTATTTCGCAAACTGGGCCTCACTGGCTGATCTCTGGTTCCTGAACTGAGAAACATGACGGATATGAATTCCCATACAACCACTATCTGGGATCGCGTGGAGCAGTATTTTTCCGGTCCGCGCTTTCCCTCCTTTATTCTTTGCACCTTGCTGCTATTCTGGCTGCTGATGATTACCCTGGCATTTATGCCATCCGGGGAAAGTCAGTTGGGCATGTTTGTGGAGGATTTCAAACGCTGGTGTTTCGGCTATGATCCCGAAACCGGCAGCATAAACTGGATGTACGTAATCACGTTCACCATCCAGCCCTTGATGATTGCCCTTGTAGTGTGGTTCGTATGGAAAGATCCGTTAGCTGAAGTCTTCAAAAATCCACGTAAAATCCGGCCGCAGGCGTTTCAGTCGGCGGCCGTGGTTTTACTGGCCGGGCTCGCGTTCCCGCTACTGTATGATCCGCCCGAAGAGCCGGACTACCAGTTCCGGGCTGAAGAGATGCGGCGTTCAGTGGATTCGCCTTCTTTTAATTTGATCAACCATAACGAAGAAGAGATCGGCCTCGATTCGTTTGATGATAAAGTGATCATCCTGACCTCCGTCTACGCGACCTGCGGCGATACCTGCCCGATGATCCTCGATCAGGCCCGCGATGCGATCGATCTGCTGGAAGATCACGAGCGGGATCAGGTCGTGCTGCTGGCAATAACGATGGACCCGGAACAAGATACCCCGGAACTGCTCAACCGCACCGCCGGTTTTTACGATCTTGATGAATACAATGGACACCTGCTCACCGGTGATCCGGAAGTCATCGACCCGCTATTGGACCGCCTGTCGATAGAGCGGCGCCGCAATGAGCAAACCGGAGAGATCGAACACGTCAATCTGTTTCATTTGATCGACGGGGATGGCACCATGGCTTACCGGTTTGCACTCGGCGACAATCAAGCCGAATGGATGGCGGAAGCCTTGCGGGTGCTGATCCGCGAACTGGACACTCCAAAAGCGTATTCCGCCCATGAGTAAGGACTCGTTTGATATTCGGGATCTGGCGGCAGGAGAGACCGGTTCGGAGCAACAGCAGCATCCCAATCCGGATTCCGAAGAGATCCGGCGCAAACGTATCGCCGAATTTACCCCGGACACCTCGCTTCGAGCCAAAAGATTGCTTGACCGCGTGGACACCTGGTTCCGAAAGCTGGACAATTTAATCTACCGGTACATTCCCGAAACCTCCCATCCGCTGGTAAACTCCGGGGCGATTGCCAACGCCACCATTATTATTGCTACCATCACCGGCTTCATATTGCTGATCTGGTACCGCCCGAGCGTCCACCAGGCCTACGACTCAGTCGTGATGATGGCCGACTACCCGTATACCGCCGAGCTGATGCGCAGCCTGCACCGCTACAGCTCCGACGCCTGTATGTTGTTTATTGTGATTCATGCCCTGAAGACGTTTTTTGCCGGGCGCTTCAGCGGAGCGCGCTGGGTGGCATGGGTGACCGGCATTGCCGCAGTCATGCTCATCTGGTTCGACGGCTGGACCGGCTACTGGCTGGTCTGGGATGAGCGGGGAGAAATGGTTGCCACCGCCACGGCTAAAATGGTTGATGTGTTGCCGTTTTTTGCCGAACCGCTCTCCAAATCATTTCTGACCAACGAAAGCTTCAGCTCGGCATTGATGCTGGTGATCTTCTTCATCCACATGCTCATTCCCCTGGGGCTGCTGGTGGCGCTGTGGCTGCACGTATCTCGTCTGAATAAAGCCAATGTATTTCCCGATTTCCGTTTATGGGGTATCATCATCGTTTCGCTGGTGATCCTCTCACTGGCCTATCCGGCCGATACCGCCGAACGGGCGGATTTGTTGAGCATGCCGGAGTCGCAGACCGTTGATTACTTCTATCTGTTGCCGCTGTTTCTGACCGAACGGCTGCAGGGGGGATTGCTTTGGGTGATCACCCTGACCGGCGTAATTCTGTTTACCGGTATTCCCTGGTTCCTGAAGCGCAAACGGGAACCAACTCCGCCGGAGGTGCTCGAAGACAAATGTACCGGCTGCACCCAGTGTTTTCTGGATTGCCCTTACAACGCCATCACGATGACACCGAGAATGGAAGGCAACCTCGAAAAAAGTGCGTTTGTCGCCTCGATCGATACTTCCAAATGTGTGGAATGCGGAATCTGTGTAGGTTCATGTGATCCGGTCGGCATCGAATATCCGCTGCTGTCGCCGTGGGATACGCGGCATCAGATCAACCAGTGGCTGGATGATGAGAATACCGTCATCGAAGATACGCACGTAGCGTTTGTCTGCGGCAACAGCGCAGGCGCCTCGCTCTCTATCGATTCGAAAACCGGGCGGTGCGAACAGTTGCCGGGCTATCTGGTTCGGGCGGTTCCCTGCGCCGGATGGGTGCATCCGTCACTGGTTGAAAACATCCTCAAAAAAGGAGCGGCGGGCGTCGTCGTGGCCGGCTGCCGAACCGACCCCAACTTCCGGCTCGGACTGGAATGGGCGGATGCCCGGATGGAAGGAACTCGGCACCCGGAGCTTCGCGGCAAACGTGTGAATCGGGAGGATGTCTGCTTTCTGACGCTCGACCGCTACGACACCGATGATTTTATCCGGCAGACGCAGGCGTTCAAAAACCGAAGCGGAAAGCTGAACGGTGCCACTGTTGCATCACCGGCTAAGAAAGCTGTCCCGTGGAAAAAGTGGGTGGCTGGTATCACGATCATCGCGTTGATTTCCGGACTGACCGCCTGGCTCAGTTCTGCCTGGCTGCCGCTGCCACCCAAAGTAGATGCGGAGCTGGTAATCTCCTTTGAAATGATGGGCAGTCCCGTTGCCTTCGACGAACGCACTGACGATGCGCAATACGACCACATGCGCCGAGAGGGCCACCAACGCGTCACCGAACGCGCCGGCATCGATTTGATCATCGAAATTGACGGAGAAATTCTCCATGAGGATACCTACGAGCCATCAGGCTTGTTTCGTCCCGGCTACACCCGCGCCATCATTGAGCAAAATCTGGAACCTAGATCCTATGAAGTCACCGTCTACCTAAAAGACCAGGGCGACGATGACCGTCATTTCCATTCCACCCGTGAACTTGAGCTCCAAAGCGGCAAACGCACGGTAATCACTTTTGATGAAGGCTCGCGGTTTGAGTGGCACCTGCCGTAGCTTGTCACGGTTAACCGCTGAGGGCGCAGGGGTATTCGCGGAGGATCGCAGTGTGGGTGGGGTTTGATTGTTTGAATGTTTGGGTGTTTGGATGTTTGATGTTAGTCGCCATTAGATTATTCAACAACATTCATAAAACCTTCGCGCACTTGGCGCCTTGGCGGTTCATCCCTGTATCCAAAGGCAACCCTTGAACCTTAAACCTGGAACCTTGACAAGTTGCCATTTGGCTCCCAATTCAACAACACCCCCAAACCCTTCGCGCTCTTTGCGCCTTGGCGGTTCATCCCTTTATCCATTGGCAGCCCTTGAACTTTAAACCTGAAACCTTGAACAGTTTTTCATTGGCTCCCATATCAAAATAACCAAACCCCATTACGCTCATAGCGTCATTGCGGTTTAACCCTTGTTCAACTTGAAGCTTTCACCAAAACCTTGTTTATTGAAGCTGGGAAAGAAACAGACATCTACTCACCCAAATAAAGAGATCTATGGTTAAGATGTTACGATGGAGGTCCGTATGGACCGGATTATGGATGATGATTGCGGTTACGGGAGTAAAGGCTCAGGAGATCACCCTTCCGCTTATTGATGATGAGATTTTGAATTATTTGCACCATGAAATCTCAGGAGATGCTGCCTACGAGCATATTCGACACAACACGCAGTTTCATCGTCAGAGAGGCGGTGCGGACGGATTGATGGAGGTTGCCGAGTATTACGAGGAAAAAGCCAACGAGTATGGGTTGGAAGACGTACAGCTCATCAAACAGGATTACTGGATACCGCCCTGGAATGCTGAAAGCGCCGAGTTGTGGACGGCCGGTGGTCAGCCCGAACGGATTGCAAGTCATGAGCAGACTCCGTTGCACCTGGCGGATTACAGCAGCGCGGTGGATGTTGAAGCGGAATTGATCTACGTCGGGTCAGGCACCAGCAGTGAGGATTACGAAAATGTGGATGTCGAAGGGAAGGTCGTACTGGCGCACGGTTCTCTGACTCAGGTGTCGCATAAAGCCGTATATGAACACGGAGCCGAAGGCGTGGTTTGGTATCCGGACCCCACCGGTCTGCGTGGCGGTATCACCGGTGCTCCGTTTGATTATCCCGATCAGATTCATTGGAGCAGCATGCCGACCAGCGGTCCCGACGGAGAAGATCCGCGCGGATTTGCCTTTATCCTAAACCTGCGGCAGGGACTGGAGTTGTATCATCAGAAACAAAACAGCGACGGTCCTTTTATGGTCAGCGCCGAAGTCGATGCCGGGTTTGATTCCGAAGAAGGTGAAGAACCGTGGCAGGTGATGGTGGAAGGCTACATCCGGGGCAGCAATCCGGATAAGGGTCAGGACATCATCCTTACCGGCCACATGCAGGAAGAGAAATTCTCTGCCAACGACGATGCCTCCGGCACGGCCAATATCCTTGAAATCGGCCGGACGATGAACAAACTGATCGAACGTGGTGTGCTTGACCGGCCCGAGCGGAATATCCGGTTTTGGTGGGTGACTGAATTCAGCAGTCAGCGCCAGTATTTTGCCGACTATCCCGATGCGCACGAGGAGATGTGGGTGAATATTAATCAGGATATGGTGGGGGCGGATCAGTCTCAAGATGTGATGCGGGTGCAGAACATCACGCGGCTGCCGGCGACCCGGTTTCACTTTTTCAATGATGTGGTCGAGTCGGTGGTCGATTATATGGTAGCATCCAATAACTCGGAACTGGCTCAGATTCAGACGGGAAATCTTGATTTATACCCGCGACCGCACCTTTCAAGACTGGGGTCTAAGCATCGCTATAATGCCAAGATGATCTGGTTCCATGCCAATACCGATCACATCCCGTTTAATGAAGCTCCGATCGGAGTGCCGGGGATCACCTTTACCAATTTTCCCGATCACTACATCCACACTTCCGATGATGATCTCTGGAATATCGACCGCACGCAACTCGGCCGAAATGCCCTAGCCGGCTCGATGATTGCCTGGATAATGGCTACCGCCGATGAAGATATGATCCCGATGATTGCAAGCGAGGTACAGAAACGCGGTGCCGCCCGAATGAGTCATAATCTCGGGCTCGGCCTGCAGTGGATATCCGATACCGAAATGGACGGGGAGCGAGCTTTCCACAAAGCCGTAAAGCAAATACAGTATGCCCGTGACCGCGAACATCTTGCAGCCGGATCACTGGAAGAGGTCGGCGAAGAAGGAACCCGGTATGCCTACCAGCTGTCGGAGCAGATTGATCAGCGATACGAACTGGCACGTGCTGAACTCGAGCAACGCTATTTGCTTGTCAGGGATGATGAAGCACCGGACCCGTCACCGACAGAAGGGGAACAAGATCTGGAAGGAATGGTCCCCGAGCTGTCGGCCGGACCCGAGGAATTTCTCGATAAAAGAGGACAGATCGGCGGGGTGCCGGACCTGCATAACCTGATGGCATTTGAGATACTCAATGCCGTTGACGGCGAAACCAGCGCCCGCGATATCTACCGGCTCGTCACAGCCCAGGCCCGCGAAGCCGGCAGCCACTACTACGGCACCGTCGAACCAGAGATGGTCGAACAATACCTCTACCGCGCCGCAGATACGGGAGTGGTTACTTATTGATGAAGTTGGGTGGATAGAGGATTGGGTGAAAACTCAAATTGCAAAAAGCAAATGGCAAGTAGATTTCAATGTCTAATATAACTACCAAACACTCTATTGGCAGACGTTTGAGAGTTTTTAAATAGAACATTGGAGTTTATTTGCTTTTTGATTATGGTGTCTCCCGGTGGCTATTTCACCACTCTGGGCGCAGGGGAAACAGAGAACTACAGTGAAGGGTGATGGTGTTTGTCTTAATTTTCTTTGTTTGAATAACAGAATTAACGCCAAATAGACAAACACACAAACCTCTGGCTACCGTTTTGATTATTTATACGTTACCTTAGTAATAGATACTTTAAACGCTAAGATATATGGAACCCATTGTTGAAATAGGAAAAGGAATTTATACCGTCCCTCAGGCAGCACGCATTCTGAAAATAGATGCACGCAAGCTGGGACAGTGGGTTCGTATGTATTGGGAGTTTGACTTTATTAAAGATGTACCGCGAACTTCAGAGGGGCAGATAGCCGAATATCAATCGGTATATACTTCCGGAAAAGGACGGAACCGTGTATTCAATTTTTATACCCTCATTGAAATGATTACAGTTTATTCTTTGAGGGAACTTGGGGTATCCTTCAAGCGTATTAAAGAAGCTCATAAAGTAGCTGCGGAAGTATTGGAGACGTCATACCCATTTGCAGTAGAAGGGTTTATGACGGACCGGAAAAATGTGATTCACAACATTGACGAGGTAACCTCCATTTTCATGGATGAGAAACGACAACTCTCATTCCGGCAATTAATAGAACCGTTTTGCTTGAAAATAGATTTTGATGAAGTCACCGGTTTTGCCCGTCGCTATTGGCCACTTGGCAAAGAAAAAGCTGTTTTAGTTGATCCTGACCACCGGTTTGGAGAGCCGGTTATAAAAGGGACAAACATTTCAACGAAGATGATTACTCGGTTAGTTGAGTCAGGAGAACCTGTTCATTTTGTTGCAGAAGAATATGATATATCGGAACAGGATGTTATGGATGCGATTGAGTTCAATAAGAATGCCGCATGATTTTTCTTTTTGATGAGCAGTTATCGAAACATGTTGCTCATGCTCTGAATATCCTCCAGGAACGAATGAACCGGAGGAATAAGACAGGGCATAAAGTGCAACATGTTACTGATATGTTTCCTCGTGGGGCATCAGACACAAAAATATTCAAGAACTTCCCTAAGAACGGAATCTTTATTAGTCTGGATTTGAACCAGCAACGGGTCCCGAAAGAGCGGATTCTGATAGATCAATTAAAGCTCAGTATAATTTACTTCCGTAGTAAACAAGATCTCAATTTTTGGAAACAGGCCCGCTTATTTGTCAATGTATGGCCTGATGTCCTGGAGTTTGTAGATCAGCAAAAACAACCTTTTATAAAGCGATACAAACCACAAGAAATAAGAAGATTAGTTAAGTGATTTTATAATTTAATTGAGATTTTTATTCACTTATTTAGAGTTTATATGCTTCTGAAGGTTCCTTTTTTGGACTTCAGAGCCATAGGGTACACGTAGAAGGCATAGTGTGGGTTGTTTTTTGATTTTTCTAGCTGGTGTTTCAATATTATTGTTTGACTTTTTCAGCAATATCACCAATCGCCCAAGTATTCGAGCTTCCTCACTTGATTTTATATTTCATACCTGTAACTTGCATGCTATTCAACGGTTGATTAAACTTCAACCACGAGAGGCTTACACCTATATTGTCTTAATGAAGATCTTCACTAAGTACTTATTGGAATATAAATTGTTGCGATTTTGAATTAATGCCAATTGGTGTGGAATGTGACCAATTGCGGAATACTCTTGTGATAGATCGCTTTTGTTTCAAATAGTTTGTGAGAAGTTTCAAAATCGTGTATAGCTGATGTAAATATCCTTATAATCTTAGATTTGCCTGGTAAGTTGCACAAAATAGGTCATATATTTCAAAATTATTTTATGGCAGTAAAATGCATATACTACTATATAATATTCTTTATATATGGTTGAATTTCTCAAATAAAAATACTTTATGTTATGAAGTTTTTTGCAGTTAGGTACTTTTCGATACAAACATCTTATGCGCTATTTGATATAGAATATGAAGATCCGGGTAATTTATTTGTAGATGGTATTAAAAATGTAAAAGAAGTTGAGTATTATAATAAAAGATGTATGTTTAGGTTTTTATTAGATGAAAAGAGATATCTTATTGATTATTTATTAAAAAGTAAGGAGATAAGTTTAATTGAGCCTGATGATGAATTGTTTGTAGAAGATGAGTTGACAAATTGGGATAAACTACTTTTTATAGTTGATAAAAAACGTCAACTTTTTGTTTGTCAACATAATTTATCAGTTGCAACACCCCAAAATATTCAAAATATATTAAATAAATTTGTGGATAGGTATTCAAGAAAGTATGGTTATGAGGTAAATCTGGAATTTCTTGTTGACGAGCTCAAGTTTTGGGAAATAATAAGAGAGTCTGAAGGGTTATATCAAATTGCTT
>SLJN01000150.1 GCA_007135115.1 Balneolales bacterium | reverse complement strand
TATAACCCGGTGGCTGCCGAACGGGTCATGTGCCGGAATACCATTTCGGTCGGTTGGGACGGCACTTTATACGACTGTGATTTCAACCAAATGCTGGAAATGCCGGTTGAATCCGAAGCATCTGATCACATCAAAAACTTTGATTATGAAAAACTGATGCAGCGAAGGATTCGAACAGGTCAGCACTGTTTCGGTTGCACTGCTGGAGCAGGAAGTAGCTGTGGCGGGAGTTTGGATAATTAAAGATGTGATACCGGGATTAAGTCCGAGGTAGTTTAGCACATAATTCCCGTTTGATCCTTCTACTCGTACAACAAATACGGTTTTCTGAATTCTTTAAAATAATCCACATCTTCTTGCCACGACTCCACGATTTCATTTGCGTCAACTCCTTCTTCTAATTGCTGCTGAACCCGTTTATTACCGGCTCTCACACTCATTCCGCGTTCGATAAAGAAATCCTGCTGCCCTTCCTCATCCATATTTTCATAAAAAGCCTGCATTATATGAATGCCGGCCTCTACAGGGCGCACGTTCCGGCTTTCAGTGATATCTATTTTAACTCCGTCCAGTTGCTCTCCTTCCAGTTTGGGTTCTGTGGACATTCCCTCAATACTTTCCGGAACAAATACTGCGGGATTAAAGTAAAGCCCCGGCAGATCCCGGTTGTTCAAATCATCTGCCACTTCCGAATTTGATATATACGGACTGCCGACCTGCAAAAAGGGTTCGTAAGTCCCTCTGCCTTCACTGGCATTGGTCCCTTCAAACAGGCACGTTCCGGGATAAATAATCGCTGTTTCCACATCGGGAATATTCGGGCTCGGCGGCACCCAATCCAAACCGGAATCCTCCCAAAACATATCACGGGTCCAGCCTTCCATTTCAACGACATGAAGATCAATGTCCGAGATCCCCTCGTGCCACTCATTATCCTTGATCATCAGGGCAAGTTCACCAACCGTCATACCATGCGTGATCGGCGTAGGATACAAACCTATACCCGATTCGAATTCATCTTCCCGGATATGCCCTTCGATGCGCTCTCCACCGATTGGATTGGGCCGGTCCAAAACAAGATATGGGATACCGGTTTTTGCGGCTGATTTCATCGCGCGGCCCATCGTTGCCGGATAGGTATAAAAACGAGTACCTACATCCTGGATATCAAATAGCAACACATCCACATCTTCCAGCATTTCTTCAGTGGGATAGCGTGTATCGCCATAAAGACTATACACGGGTATACCGGTCTCCTCATCTACTTCATCATCCACCGGTTCACCGGCGTCGGCTTCACCCCGGATCCCGTGTTCGGGTCCGAATAATGCGGTCACCTCAACTTCTTCGTGATCATGAAGCAAATCCACAATGTGATCTTGACTCTCGCCCACTACTGCACTGTGATTGGTTATGATTCCAACCCGTTTACCCTGAATTAATTCAAATTCATCTTCCAAAAGACGCTGTGCTCCTACAGTTGTGGAATCTGTTGCGTTTTCTTCAACAGTTTCACAGCTATGCAAAATGGTCAAAAGAAGCAGTGCCCATACCAACAGCCTGAAATTCATTACATTCCTTTTTTGATAAACCACATTTTGGAAAATGTATTAAATGAATTCCTGCTAAACAAAACTTTTCAAAACATGGGCACCCATCGGTATAAGCACCTTCAAACCAGAGATGGAAACTCAAAATAACAATCCATTTCCGTTGGTTTTAACCGAGGGTTAAAGCCGGCACCAATTTAACCCAAAGGGGCTTTAGCCCCGCTGATTGGCGACTAAAGCCGCCATTATGATCGTGGGTTGACAGAAACAAATCCGTCGGTTGAAACCGACGGAAATGGATGATTCGCTTAACATTAAGAGCGTTCTACAGAGACGATGGGCGTCAACCATAAAAAAATCCCGCAGCGTACTTTCCACCCTGCGGGACTTTCAAGATTACATCCGGAATTTATTCAGTTATTAATCACCCAAATACGGCTGACCTTCTTCCATCCATTCGGGCATGGATTCGCCTTTGAGGTAGTGATCAAAAAATTCTTTCATCTTGATCGAGAAATCCACCATGTTGGGGTACTGCTGTAAGTGGTGCGGCTCACCGCGATACTGTAGGAACCAGGAGTCTTTGTCAAGGCGGCGCAAGGCAAGTGCCAGCTCTATACCTTGCTCCCAGGGTACGGCGCCGTCTTCATCTCCAAACCACTGCAACAGCGGTGTATTGATGCGATCTGCCTGGAACACTGGTGAGTTTTCGATATAAAGCTCCCGTTTCTCCCAGAGGCTTCCGCCCAGACGGCTTTGGGTCTGCTCGTACTGAAACTGTCGCGCAAATCCCGTTCCCCAGCGGATACCGCTGTAGGCACTGGTCATATTGGAAACCGGCGCTCCGGCAAGAGCCGCGGCAAAAATATCGGTTTCGGTGATGATGTTCGCCGTTTTGTATCCACTCCACGAGTGCCCGTGAATACCAATGGCATCAGGATCAGCAACACCTTTTTCGATCAGCTTATGGACGCCCGGCACGATCGACTTGGTTGCCGAGTAGCCCGGCTGACCGTCGGTATACCACACATCCGGCATGAAAAACGCATATCCGTCGCTGGTGTACTGTGGAATGTTCGGGCGGTGATTCAGCACCTGCTCATCAAAATGATGCAGACGCTGGGAGTACCGCTCGTAATAGTAGATAAACACCGGATAAGTCTCATCAGGATCGTAATCCCCGGGATAAATCAAAACGCCCTGATGCGGCTTTCCATCAACGCTTTTCCATTCGACGAGTTCGGCTTCTCCCCAGGCGAAATCCTCAACTTGTGGGTTGGCTTCGGAAATTTGCCGGCTGCCGTCCAGCTCGGTATCTGCAACCCAAAGATCCGGATATTCATTGAAGTTTTCCCGGCTGTAGAGTATACGGTCGGTTCCGGGAGCTTTATCGATGAACGTATACCGATATTCGCCTTTAACATGTTGCGATACACTGTTTCCGCCGACACTGCCTTCATAAAAACCGTACTGTTTATTGCGTTCATTGAACGCTGACAAGAATAACGTTTCACCTCCCGAAAAGTACTCGGTTTCCGGGTCAAGATCTTCGATTCGCAGCTGGATGTCGTTTTCACGGCCATATCCTCCCGTGATTTTTTGAGGATGCCCGCCGTTGGTATCAAATTGCCAGATATCAAACCGGTCATAGATCAGCAGGCTCTCATCATCTTCGGTCCAACCGGCGACGCCATAGGATGGAGCAGGCTCAATGCGATCATGAAGCTCATTGTAAAACGGATGCTCAAGTTCATCGGTCAGGTTGATAATCGTTCCCTCTTCGACACTGTAAAGGTGCCAGTGCGGATATTCGTAGAACGCCACGTATTTTCCACCCGGAGAGATTTGAGCATTAAATCCGCGGATTTTATCCACAACGCGCTCACGGCTCCCGTCGCGAAGATCAACTACGAAATAATCATAGTAAGTGCCATCCCACGTGCGAAGCTGTCGGTAGGGTTGATCATCAAAGCCAAGTGCAAAATCTGATTTTTCGGAGACCTGCACGTTGCGCATTTCTTCATCTGCCAACGCTACGGTTTCGTTTTGATCCAGATGATGAACGGCTAAGTAGGTGTGATCGCGGCGATTTTCCCAGGTTTGTTTTTCGTGGGTTTTTATTTTCGGATCCTCCCAATGCCACACATCGAGACCTTTTTCATCGAGGATGGTGTCAAAATCGTAAAGATCGAAATCATCCGGGTCTTTGTCTTCCTCTTCGGTTCGCGCCAACCGGAACATCTCTTCGGGCTGATAGCCAAAAAACAGCCGATCGCCATCGTCATTCCAGGTCAGATTAGCGTGTGAAGGGATGAGCCATCCTGCAGGTGCGTCGTCGCTGTCGGCAAGTACGGTCAGATCCTGATTTTCGCCATCCCAAACACGCAGCGTTGCCGGACCGGTTTCTTCATGCTCGGCATCAACTCCGGATTCCAGGAAACCGAGCTGCTTAGAGGAGTTGTGCCAGGTCAGGCCGGTATATCGATTATCCGGACCTTCATGAATGGTTAACGGGTCGCCGCCATCTTCAAGATTTTGTGCATATAAACCGTTTTCTTCACCGGAAGTATCCGCTACAGAGTAAACCAACCAGGTGGAAGTGCTATCCACGCTGAAATCTTTTACAAAGTCGATTTCTTCATAGCTATCCGTACCCAGTTCATGTAAAAAGATTTGGCTACCATAGTCTGACCGGCTGGTTTGATCATCAACATCGGGCTGCTCCCCTTTTTGATAAATCACCCAACGCGAGTCGTTGGAAAACGAAAATCGGATTACATCTTCATACTCCTGCTTTTCACCGTTTTCCGCGTTAACCAATGCCATGCCCTGGGGCGGCACTTCATCATCATTCAAATAAGGATTGTACTTTTTCTCAGCGGGTGGCTCGATATAAGAAGCTACCCAGAGGCCATCCCTTGTTATGGAAGGATTGAAACCTCGCTCAACTTCCCATTCGGCATCGTTTTCTAAAGAGGTAATCACGACTTTCCCATCACCCCGATCTTTTTGTAAGGAATACGCTACGCGATCACCATATCTTGAAATTTCTGGGTCTTCGAGGTGATTGAATTTCATCACATCCTCGAAAGTGAACTGTTTATTTTGAGCCGTGGCCGTACAGCCAAAAGACATCAAAGCATACATGACTGCAATAGCCAAACTGTAGGTAAATCTCATAATCAGTCTGATTAATTTAGTTCTACTATCTGATTGATCATCCGTTAATCCTGTTTTTGTTGCGGTCCCCTACCGATATATATTGAGAGCAAACCAAAAAGTGATTAACACCGATTGATGTTACTAATAATTCAGCATTACATCAAAAAAAGCAGAGAAACTTGCCGAGCTTCACTACTTCCTAACTATCGACTCATTTATCGCTTTTCGGATAATGCTGAATGAACTTTTTCTCATCTTCCAGGCGCCCCATCAAGACCAGCTCATCACCTTTTGTCAGTAGGGTATCCGGCTCGGGATTCACAAATGTGT
>SLJN01000353.1 GCA_007135115.1 Balneolales bacterium | reverse complement strand
ATGTTGTTATTCAATGGTATAGGCATAAGATAATAATATTACTAATAGTAATACACCATTGACAACATAAAGTTGTAAAATTCTATTTTAAATGAGTTGTGCAACAGACACGGTAGTCGGACAAGTTCCACACGGATTTTATGTGAATATAAATCAAAACTTTAGCCGAGGTTTTGCCTTACTTAATTGAAAAGAACATTGAATTTATGATGGAATCAAGTTTCTGTCACCTTTTCAACAGTGCCACCGAAGGTGGGATTAGGATCTCCGAAGGAGTCCTTTGGACATGCGGATGCAGCCTTTAGCCTATGGCAACTGGTCGCATATAATAATCTCTGATTTAAAGCCGATTCTGTCCGACTGTACCACATAAATTGCAACCCGTTAGCGTTCAACTCAAACCACATCCCCATCATTCAAGATTGTTGCTGCTGAGGAATTTGTAGCATATTTGTAAGTACCGAATCATCAACGATAAAAGGGATGCCATAGAGCTTGTCTGCCTCTTCTTTGTCAACACGTTTCAACAGTGGTTTTTCAGCATCAGCCCGCATTTTCAGAATCGGATCTGACAGCTCTGAGGCAGATGCATTCATACTTTGATTCGCTATCCACGCATACGGCTCGATACCCGATCTCCTAAGATCATCCTGTAGTTTTGAAGCCTCCGAGACAGGGGTTATTTCGGGCAATGTTACCAGCAACAGTTTTGTGAACTCCGGATCCTGAAGGTAACGTAGAGGCGTCTTTAGTTTGCCGGTGTCCAAATTGCTGTTTCGCATCACCTCCCGGTGGTAGCTGCCGGTTGTATCAAGTAGTAGCAGGGTATGTCCGGTAGGAGCCGTATCAACCACTACAAATTTGCGTTTGGCCTGATGGATAGCTTTTGAAAAAGCATGAAAAACGGCCACCTCCTCCGTGCAGGGTGATTCCAGATCTTCCCTCAGAAGTCGTAATTCCTCTTCGGATTTATCCTTTCCTTTTTGTCGGAGCACCTTTTCTATATACTCTCGTTTTTCGGCCTGTGGATCGATCCGGGTCAATTCCAGATTTTCCGGTAGTGTGATCCCTTCAAGATAATCTTTTAAATGCGCAGCCGGATCAGTGGTGGTCAGGTGAACCGGATACCCTTTTTCGGCAAGCCTTAACGCAATGGCTGCTGCAACCACCGTTTTACCGACTCCGCCCTTACCCATAGTCATAATCAACCCGTGATCTGAGTTTTTCGTCAGGTCTTCTGCCAATTGGTTCAGGTTCGGCAGTGCTGTTTCCGGCTCAGCCGTAAGAACGTTATCACTTACCCGTTCTGGCTCTTTTTTGTCAAGTGGCTCAAAAACCTGCCTGAGCCTTTCGATTCCGAGCAGATTCCACGGACGCAGCGGAAAGGTGTGATGCTTCAGGTTTTTTAACCGTTCCGGCATTTGTTCAATCGTCTGCTTCATCATAGCAGCCAGTTTAACGGCGAACGGATCGTCGGTATCAGCCGGTTCAAACAACCCGTTTATCAGCAATTCCTGATTCGTCAAACCCATGTCCAGAAGTTCTGTGCCGGAGCGGTCCGCTTCCCGCAATGCGGTTGTTTCAGGTCGCGAAACCAGGTAGATGGTGGTTGTCTTCGGATCCTTCAGACGTTCTACCACTTTCAGGTATCGCTCCTGATTGGTTTTCAGGGCAGAAGACGGCCCGAGACAAGAGGCTCCATCCGGGTTTTCATCAATAAATTCACTCCAGGCGGCAGGCAGCTCCAGAAGACGGAGCGTGTGTCCGGTTGGGGCCGTATCAAAAATGATGACATCGTAAGGTTTATGGTCCCCGTCACCGGCTATGTAGCGAGCAAACTCATCAAAAGCGGCGATTTCTGTGGTGCAGGCACCTGACAACTCTTCCCGAATACGATCGATATCCTGCTGAGGCAAAATATCTTCCAGCGGCGAAACCACACGTTGCCGGTATGCTTCGGCTGATTTTTCCGGGTCGATATTCACCACGTTCAGGTTAGATACGCCGTTTACCGGGGCGACTTTTTCCGTAACCTTTGTTTCAAGCACATCCTTCAGATTTGAAGCCGGGTCGGTGCAGATCAGCAGCACGGATTTACCACTGTCGGCCAGCCTGATGGCGGTTGCGCTTGCCAGGGATGTTTTACCTACCCCGCCTTTTCCTGTGAAAAAGATGAAGGGCGTCGCGTCTGAAATGTTCATGGGTTGTCTCTCTTAATATGATTGGTTTTTGAATCGTCTGTTAGCAGCATCCGCCGCCTGGCGTACATCCGTTTTGGGTTACTCCCAGCAATTCATTGGCCTTTTGAACCAGCTGCTGAGTAGTTGCTTGTCGTTCATTCAGTCCGGATTGCATCGCTCCGACCAAAGCCTGATGATCAATTCCGGCTTCCTCTCCGGATTTGAAGAAGGCGGCCATAGCAGCAGTGTTTCCGGTTAAAACCGATTCCTGAAGATTTTGCAGCAGTTCAGCCTGAACGGACTCAGAATGTTGATCCTGTTCACCGTTTGCTTCGATTCCAAGCCATTCACAAAGCTGCTCTCGTCCGGGATATCCGCCTTGGTAGGCCACCTCACTGTTAACCAGGATGACCGGTAGAACGCCGGTGCCTTCTTTCTGCAGCCTGGCCAGTACATGTGGATTGCTCTTGAACGCTTCGGGCTCCTGCCCGAGATTAAACCGTTTTACTTCAATTCCTTTACTTTTCAGCCATTTCAGGTCGCCGGCGAAATCGGCGAGTGTATCGTCCACATCGGTTCCGCAAACGCCGGTGCTGCAGCACATGGCCGGGTCATAAATTTCAATTGTTGCTTTCATTGAATCGATGGTCTGTGGGTTTTGATTCATCGTAAAATTACGATTAATAAGATTGAATTCCAACCTTGGTTACTCTGGTGATTTGATTTTATCCCCCGTCGCGCAGCATATCGGCAAACTCATTTGGGAGCGGACTCTTCTCAACGGCTGTGGCGGCTTTTTGCACATCATACTCAACCCGGATGAACTCCACATTCAGCCCATGTTTATCTTTTAGGTCCAGATCACCCTCCCACTCAAGCATTGCATAGCATGCGCGGGGATCTCCGTCTTTGGGTTTACCAACCGAACCAATATTGATGGCGTGGCGGATCTCGCCGCTTTCATCCTCCATAGCCTTATGATACGGCTTATGAGTGTGTCCGAATGCCATCATGTGGGTATCGGCCTTTTGCATCATTCGCAGCATGCTCTTCTCTTCGCGGTCTTCAAAAAGGTACTCATTGATTTTTCGCGGACTCCCGTGCACCATCAGGAAATTCCAGGGGTTGCCGTTCACACCGAATTCAAGACGCAAGTGAGCGGGAAGCGACCGCAGATAAGCCCGGTTTTCTGAATTAGTGATTTTATTCGTGTAGGTGATTGATTCCACTCCTCTTGCCTCATCCTCCGGCGTTTTATACGCACAGCCGCAGTCGTCGCTGGATAGCCCCACGCCCTGATCGTAATTGCCGGCAATTACGGGAATGCCTTTCGCTCGGATGAGTTCGACAACTTCATTGGGATAGGGAGCATACCCGACCAGATCTCCGAGGCAATAAACAGCGTCCGGTTTTCTTTGTTCAATATCATTCAATACCGGCTTTAAGGCATCAATATTTGCGTGGATGTCACTAAAGAGTGCAATTTTCATGGTTAACAGCAGGTTTTTATGAGTTCGGTTGATAATTCAGAAAGAACAGATTGAAGCTCTTTAATTCCGTCCGGATTAAGGCAGTAGCAGGTTTTCACACCCTCGACTTCACCGGTAATAAGGCCGGCATTTTTCAATGCTTTCAGGTGTTGAGAAACCGTGGATTGTGCCAATGGAAGAATCTCTGTGATATCCCCGCAAAAGCATGTGGTTCTTTGAGCCAGAATTTTCAGGATGGCTATCCTTGCAGGATGCCCAATGGCTTTTGCGATTTCGGCAGATCGCTCAATAGCCTTTTCATTAATTGATATATCTTTGATATTCATACTTTGGTACCTTAATCGTATTTTTGCGATTAAATCTAACAGTAAGTTTTGTTGTATCCAAATAACAAATGTGTAATCTGAACGCGTACATAGCAATACAAGAAGACGTGTTTAAGTTTATTTACCTCCCCTCATAGACTTAGCAGCGCCGGTTATTTGACAAACCATTATGCCAACCTATCAATCACATCACAAGCCGAGTCCACTTTCTTACGGAGCAATTGGCGACGCTTACGGCTTTTGTTTCGAATTTGCTTCTGCGGAATTTGTGAGATACAATAATGACCTTAAATTCCATCAACATCCTGAATTTAAGGTGACTCCCGGCTTCTATTCGGATGATACTCAAATGCATCTGGCTCTTGGGGAATTGATCATATCCGGCAAAGAGTGGACTCCGAAATTCATCGCACAATCGTTTATTGATGTATTCAAAAGAGATCCGCGTCAAGGATATGCAAGTGGGTTTCATTCATTTCTGAAGAGTGTTAACAGCGGAGAAGAGTTTGTAGAAAAGATCAGGCCGGAAAGCGAGCGAAACGGGGCGGCGATGAGGGCTCCGGTTATCGGGATACTGCCGGATATCCATGAGGTGAAGGAGAAATCCCGGATTCAGGCAATGCTCACCCACGATACGAAAGGCGGTAGAGATTCCGCTGTCGCCTCTTCATTGCTCTGCCATTACTTTGCCTATGGGTTGGGCAAGAAAAATGATGCCCCGGATTTTCTGGAAGCTCACCTGCCGGGCCACGACTGGGCAACTCCATGGGTAGACCCGATTCCCGTACACGGCATCATCACCGTGAGGGCTGCCGTAACCGCCATCACGCAAACCGATTCGCTCTCGGCCCTTCTAAAGAAATGTATCAGTTTTACAGGTGACGTTGATTCTGTCGCAACTATCGCACTGGCCAGTGCATCCTGTTCAATGGAATTTAAACGCGATATTCCCAAAAATTTATGGAGTGATATAGAAGATTCGAAATTTGGAATAAGTTACTTATTGGATCTGGATTCCAGAATTTTAGAGCTTACAATTAATCAATCTTAACGATCTAACCGAGATCACTCAATAAACTATAATTAGTAAAAATTTT
>SLJN01000118.1 GCA_007135115.1 Balneolales bacterium | reverse complement strand
CACCGTTGATGTGCATGTCCGAAAAATTCGCGAAAAGATTGGTAATGAATTCATTGAAACGGTCAAAGGAATAGGCTATCGATTCAAAGCATGACAAGTAAACAGGTTAAAACAAGGTTCAAGCTGGGTTCTAAAATTGCTTGGTTCACAGCTTTGGCTGCAGGACTTTTCTCCGCAATTTATTTAATGTTTTTTTTCTCTCCCGGCCCGGCCTTGCTATCAGGCTTATTCATCGGTGTAGCAGTTTTTATATCTTCATCTATTACAGCAAACCTGTTGCTTAGAAAGCGTTTACAAACGCTGGATAAAATCGTATCAAACATATCCGACAAAAACCCGGAACCCTTCGAGGATCCGGAAGCCACAAACTCAGATGAACTCGACTACCTGATTCGACAAACGTATGACACCGACGTCAAAATCAAAAAACAGTTCAAGCGCTTCAAAAAAATTGAGAATTATCGTAAAGAGTTTATCGGAGATATTTCCCACGAGCTGAAAACTCCTACCTTTGCCATTCAGGGATTCATTGAAACGTTGCTTGATGGTGCACTGGAAGACCCCGAGGTAAATCGTCAGTTTCTGGAAAAAGCAATGAACAACGCCGATCGGTTAAATTCTCTGACGAATGACCTCATGGAAATTTCGCGGCTCGAAAGCGGTGAGCTAAAGATCGTCAAGGAATCGGTTCATCTGAATGAAATGATCCGGGAAGTCGTAGAAAGTCTGCAACACTTGGCTGATCAGGAAGGGATCACCCTGGAGTTCCAGGAGGATTTTAAAGATGTGATCGTTAAAGCAGACCGCAACCAACTCCGGCAGATTCTCATCAATTTGATCGACAACGGAATCAAATACAACAAGCCAAATGGAAAAGTAACGATCAGCCTGAACAAAGCTGAAACCATCTACGGTAAAATACTGGTCACCGTCTCGGATACCGGCATCGGCATTGATGATGAAAACATAGAACGCATCACCGAACGATTTTACCGGGTGGATAAATCCCGCTCCAGAGACAAAGGCGGGACCGGCTTAGGTCTGTCTATCGTCAAACACATCTTAGAAGCTCACAACGAAAGACTCTTCATCGACAGCAACCCGGATGAAGGCAGTAAATTTTCATTCTCCTTGCAGCTGGGGCAAAAAAACTGATATCCCACTCCGTTTAACCACAGAGCGCACAGAGCAACACAGAGGAAAATTAGGGGATTATGGCAAATAATGTATCTTCAAAACCCCATCATTCCACAAACCCATTCACCCTGCGCATCCTCAGCGAAAAACCCCGCGCCCCCTGCGGTTACCTCCCCTTTCACCCAAAATATCCATCATAAATCAACCGGATGGCAACTAAAATCAACAGCACCGCAAAAGCGCGTTCAAGAATCCGCTGCGGGATGAGGTGACCGATTTTCACCCCGAGATATCCGCCAATAAAACTGCCGATGATCAGAGGTAATGCTGTTCCGATATCCACGTAACCAAGAGTGACGGTGGAAATGCCCTCATCAACCGGAATGGCTCGGGCCATTTGAGTCCAGGCTGCCAGCGATATTACAATGATGGCTCCGGAAGAAATGCTCACCGCCTGTACAAACGGAACTCCCAAAACGAGCGTCATCAAAGGTACCAGGACAATCCCACCGCCAATTCCGGCAAGACTGGCGACAATTCCGCCGCAAATGCCGATTAATAAAGCTGAAAGTAAGGTGAGTTCTTTTGGTGCGATGGCATTCGTTTTCTTCCGACCGTTTGAGTTTCGTGTAAACAGTGACCAGGATGTATACAGCAGCAAGGCACTAAACAGAACCGTAAACTGCTCCACCCCATACCAGTCTGAAAGTGTGACACCGGTGCCGATAATTGTGCCGATCACCCCGGAAATCCCAACCTTGATGGAATCCGAAAGAAAAAGGTTTGCATTACGATACTGTTTCAACACACTTCCGGACGAGGCCACAAAAGTGCAAAACAGCGAAGATCCGATAGCCCATTGCGTAACCTGGGAAATTCCGCTTTGCGTGAAAATATAAAATAAAACCGGAGTGAAAATGAGTCCGCCACCGATACCCAACAGTCCGGCAAGCATACCGGTAAGAACACCGATCAGCAATAGCAATAGAAAAGACATGGCATCATTTTAATTTCGCTGCAAAGGTAGCGCAATTTAATGGTTTTGCCAACTTGAAGGGCAGAAGTAAGTCTCTGTCATTTGGATTTAACACCCATCCAATAATCCCTTATTTTCTGCATTGTAATATCCGGTAAACAGGTTTCAGAAAACTACATGAATCTCATCCCCGAAAACATACCCGACAAGCTTGGCCTCGATGTCATCTTAAAAGCCGCATCCCGCAAAACCGCTACGCCGATGGGGGAGGATGCCGTGCTGAATCTTAAACCGGTCAGTATAAAATCTCATGTCGCCGACCGGCTTGAAAGCACCCGGGAGATGCTCCGCATTCTGAATTCGGGAAAAAGTTTTCCCATCGATCAGATTGAAGACACCTCGGATTGGATTGAACTCGCCAAAGCCGAAGGCAGTATTCTGAATCCGGAGCAACTGCTGATGATTCAGCTTCTTGCCGGGTGTGCGCGAAAAATCAAACAGTTTTTACGGGGGGATCAGGAGGAATTTTCGGTACTTTCACGATACGGACAGCAAATTCAGCCGCTGAAAACATTTGAAGATCAGGTAGCTCAAATCATCACAGATCGCGGTGAAGTGCGCGATAATGCCAGCCCCGAATTGCAACGCATCCGCAAAGAACTCTACTCCCGGCGCTCCGACGTTAGAACCGAGCTGCAGCGGTTGATGCGAAATTATTCCAAAGATGAAATGACGGCCGACGGTGACATCACGATGCGATCCGGCCGGATGGTTGTGCCGCTGAAATCCGAATACAAACGGAAAGTTAACGGCTTTGTGCATGATGTCTCCGCCACCGGCCAGACCGTTTACCTCGAACCGGCGGAAGTGCTTGCGCTCAACAATGAAATCCGGGAACTGGAAGCCAGGGAACAGCGTGAAATCGAGCGGCTCATGCGCATGCTGACCGACGAGGTTCGCGCCAACCGGGAAGCTTTGCTTACGCATCATCGCGTTATTTCTGATCTGGATGCCATTTATGCTATCGCGAAGTTGAGCAATGACTTCGGCGGGGTGGTCCCGGAGCTCTCCGAAAACCGCAACCTGAGTCTGAACGGCGTATATAATCCGGTTTTGTGGCTTCGATTTCAGAGCAAATCCGATATTGTACCGCTTACTTTAGAGATGACTCCTGATGAAGACGGGGTGATGATCACCGGCCCCAATGCAGGAGGAAAGTCGGTCACCCTGAAAACCATCGGCATAAGCCAACTGATGATGCAATGTGGATTCGGCCTGCCTTGTCTGGAAGGCACCCGGCTGCCGGTGGCTGATGCGCTGTTCGTCGATATGGGGGATGAACAAAATATCGATCAGGACCTTTCCACGTTTTCCTCACGCCTTGAGTGGATGAAGAAGGTTTTGAAAGATGCGGGTGAAGATACTCTCGTTTTGGTGGATGAAGCTGGTACCGGCACAGATCCGGCAGAAGGCACCGCGCTGTTTCAGGCGTTTTTTGAAATTCTTCAGCAAAAAAAAGCCCGGATCGTTGCCACTACCCATCACGGTGACCTCAAAGAATTTGCCCATCGCGCCGACGGCTGGGTGAACGCTTCGATGCTGTTTGATCAGGAAAACCTCAGCCCGACCTACCATTTTCAAAAAGGCGTGCCGGGAAGTAGCTATGCCTTTGAAATCGCCTCACGTCTCGGTTTGTCGGGTGATTTAATCAACAAAGCACGTGGGTTGGTCGGCACCTCCAAAAACCGGATGGAGGACCTGATCGTAGAGCTGGAGCGACAACGACAGGAGGTGTTGGATCAGAAAGCTGAGCTTTCCCGCAACCAAAAAGAGCTGGATGATCTGCATAGCCGGTATGAGCGCAAGTATGCCAAAATCAAAGATCAAACTGATGAAATCCGCCAGCAGGCTCTGGATGAAGCATCCGCTATCCTGAAAGAGGCGAATAAAAAAGTGGAACAGGCGGTCAAGGAAATCTCAGAGCGAAACGCTGAAAAGGATGCGGTTAAGGAGATTCGCAAAGATTTGGATGAATACCGTAAAGAAGTTTCCGGCCGGCAGCAGAAAGTCAAAAAGAAGAAAAAGCCGAAAAGTACCTCGCCTCCTAAAATCGGGGACAGCGTCCAGATGGTTGACAGCCACTCCCGGGGGACGCTCAAAGAAATCAGCGGTAAAAATGCGGTGATTGAAGTCAACGGCATGCGCCTGAAAACCAAGCTGGATCAGTTGATGAAGGTGGATGAACCGGTTCCGAAAAAAGAGCAAAAGCAAGCCCGCGGCTGGAAAAGCGACAGCGAGGTGCGTCGACGGGCTACCAACCGCATCGACCTAAGAGGCCAACGGGCGGATGAAGCCCAGCAAGCCATCACACAGTTTTTGGATGAAGCGTCTTCCGCCGGCTTGCATCAGCTCGAGATCGTCCACGGCAAAGGTAACGGCGTGCTGAAAAACATTGTCCACGACCATCTTAAACAGCGCAGGGAAGTTACGTCATTTGACCTGGCCCCGGAAGATCAGGGCGGGCACGGGTGTACGTTGGTGGAGTTGGGGTGAATAACCTCAAAACACCTGCCCAGGTCTGGAGACCTGGCAGGTACGTAACAGCACGATTGATGATATTTACTACTTCAAAATCTCCTATTCTTTTACAAGTGCTCGAATTACACCATCAATTTCATCCGCAGTTTCATCAATAAAGTACCAAATTCCGTTCGATTCACTCTGACTCAAGTAAGTAAAGTCAGATGCACCAAATGGTAACTTTAAGCTGTAATGATATTCCTTACCACAGACACTGTAAACATCCATAAAGCTTTGTAACTCAACATCAGGGTCGCCCCGCCCTTTGACCGAATTGATGTAAAGCTTATCCCCGATAATTTTTTTATTGGATTGACGAAACTCAGGGTTGGGAGCATACATTGTAGTCTGATCCGGGCTATCTTCAGAATGTGTTTTTTGAAACGGGATTCCATCTAAGGTTCGCACTATCCTTGTTTTCTCTCCGCAAGGATCGAAATAAAAAATAAAGCTTGCAAAATTGGTCACATAAACTAACTCATTTAAACTTTTGGAATACTCCAATGCTCCACCCAAAGACATCAAAAACTCATGTGCATTCTCTACTAAACTTCCGAAAGACTTTTCTCTGCTTCCTTCTTTATTTATGATGCTAATAACATTTTCCTCAGTAGCCGGTGTTGTATAATATTTGCTGTCAACTTTAGATAAATACGTTTTCTGATGTTCAACGGGTATTTGATTAACAAGCTCTCCGGTATCAATTGAAAACTCCTGAATATCCATTTTATACGTATCGGAAACTATAGCTCTGTTATCCTCGAAAGTAATTACTGTAGGACTTAAGAATTGAGCGGGACCTTCCCCCCGACCCTGACCAAAGTTCTTTTTAAATTTACCACTGTAATCAAATTGAACAATTCCCGGCAAATCGTGGTCAGTTATAAAAATATTACCATTGTGTTGAGTAATAAATATCGGGGTAAAAACCGAGTCTTGTATTTCTGATTTAAGCTCGTACTCCTTCCAGTTTACTCGTTTCCAATCTCGATCCCCTTTATGATCAACAGCCTCGATGCTATCACTTTTCCCATTCAAATCTTGATCATCGGAAAATGAATCTGTTTCTCTTGAAAGTAAGAAATAAATTATAATAAAAGTTACAGCTAATACAAGTACGGCATAAATTAGGACGTTTAAATTTTTCATGATTAAATCACTTAATGCATAAGTTTGCTTATTAGAGACCAGTTCTTTAAAAAATATTCTCGAGTTACCATGATTCTGAATCCCCTGTAGCGTACACCCTTCTTCAAATAAATAGCTGCTACTTGAGAATCACACGATCACAATTTAAAAAATTTATAAAAAACCCATCATCAAATGACATTTATGCAGTCATTTAATATTCTATAAAACAATGAGCTGCTTATTCTTTAGCGAGAGGCCCCGGAAGATCAGGGCGGGCACGGGTGTACGTTGGTGGAGTTGGGGTGAATAAGTGATATAATGAAATCAACGCTTTTGCCATCTTTCAGGGGAAATAAAGGTACTAAATACAGCCCGGATAATTATTGTTTTCGCATCTTCATCCACTGTATAGTGAATCATATAGGGAAATATCTCCAGAGGTAAACACCGAACATTATCATATCTGATTTGATGAAAGGGAGATTTAGATAAATAGTCAATCTGAGCTTCAACATCACTCAGGAAACGTTTGCCGAGCCCGGATTCAACTTTATTATACCAATCTATACCCTCTTGAATATCCGTTCGAGCTTCGGGCTCAAGTAACACCCGATAGATCATAAGCCGGTCTTCAACGAGCTTTTAGCCTCTTGCCAGGA
Organism: Balneolales bacterium; assembly: GCA_007135115.1. GTDB lineage: Bacteria > Bacteroidota > Rhodothermia > Balneolales > Natronogracilivirgulaceae > SLJN01. The sequence continues at coordinate 11,360 of SLJN01000118.1, read as the reverse complement.
AATCAGCCGCTCAGGATTTTCCTCTGATTTAGAAATTCTTTCACGCACTTTTTCTTTATGGGCTTCTGGTATATCCTCCGGGTCGGAGACCTGGACATAATCAAGATTTTGGATGGTTTTCAAAAACTCATCCATCTTTTTATCCGGCAATCTGATAATTACTTGTTTCATAAAGCTAAAAGGTGATAATATTCATCCTATAACGCTTTTTAAGTTAATCATTATTTGGAATCAACTAAAAATAAATGGCTCGAAATCAAATTTGGCTAAAGTTATTTTTCTATAGATTCCGGGAATATCTCGCTTATGTTTACTGCGATTCAATTTAATCTCCCAGACCTATTGCATAAACCCTTCAAGCACTTCTATGGCTAAAACCCGCCTCCTCTTCGTCTGTACCGGCAATACCGACCGCAGCCCGACTGCCGAGATCCTGTTTGATCAGCATGAGCATTACACCGCGCGATCATGCGGAATTGCGCCCCTGGCTCATATTCCGGTCAGCGATGAACTTCTTGAATGGGCCGCTTATGTCATCTGCATGGAAGAGCCCCATCGGTTTGTATTGCTAAACCGCTATCCAGCAGCGCAAGACAAACCTTTTTACGTGCTGGATATTCCCGATTTGTATCAAAAAGATGAGCCGGAGTTGGTGGAGAAATTGAAGGGGAAGTTGCGTGAGGTTGCGGGGGTTGAGGTCTAAATCACAATGATCAGTTTTTCAAATATCAAATAAGCTCCAATTTTCAATTAGTGAAATTCCAAACACTTGCCAGAGCCGATTTGATGAGTGGTTATTAAACATTTGCCAAGGGCTTTCTACTAAAGGGACTCCTGTGAGGCTTCAGGAGAATTTATTTAAAATATGGTGTTCGCCATTTTGTAGCTTTACAACTTCATATCGTGCAGTATCTGCAACCATTCTTTAAGCGAAGTAACCCAAACTCCTTCAGCCACCGGATAGGTTTCGGCCTCCGGAGTAATAAGATAATTGGTTTTCGTTTGCAGATATTCCGTTACGTTGCGAAACCCTTTGCTCATTTTGGGTGCATTCGTCCACTTAATCTCAGCACACATTATAGGTCGATCTTCTCGTGTGATAATAATATCAGCCTCAGCCCCTTCATGGGTTCTCAAAAACCAGAGCCGGTAGTCATCCGCTAACACAGACTGGGTCTGATTGATCACTGCTCCTTCCCAGGATGGTCCGACCGCGGGGTGGTTTATTAAAGCATCAAAGTCATCTATACCAAGCAAACTGTGAAACAGGCCAGAATCTGAAATATAAAGTTTAGGACTTTTGACCAACCTTTTCTTCAAGTTGCTGTAGTAGGGTTCCAAACGATTTACCAGGTATGATTTTTCTAAAAAGCCTATATAACGAGATACTGTCTGTGCAGTGGTTCCCAGTGCCGTAGCAAAGTTTTGCATGTTTAAGACCTGTCCCTGCGCCTGAGCTATCAGCAGCAGGAGTTTACGAAGCATCTGCAGATTCGCGTCAAGTCCCAAAGCCGGAAGTTCTCGCTCAAGGTAGGTACTGATAAAATTTGACCGCCATCGCCGGCTGGCTTTATCAGTGCTTGCAAGCAATGACTCCGGAAACCCCCCCCGTATGAATAAGCTTTTCCAGTTCTTATGTTTGGCTGTTTCAAGCAAATTGAAAGGATATAACCGGGTATAGGCAATTCTACCGGCTAAAGACTCCGAACTGTCTCTCAACAAATCGGGCGATGCTGAACCAAGAATGATAAACCTACCTGGTTTTCGGTTCCGGTCAACTAATGAGCGCAGTACCAGGAATAACTCAGGCATGCGATGGATTTCATCTAAAACAATACATTGATCGGAATACTGCTCAAGATATAAAACCGGGTCTTGTAACTTTGATTGATCCTCCGGAAACTCCAGATCCAGATAGCGTAACTCTTTATCGATTTTACTTTCGAGGTTTTGAACTATCGTCGTCTTACCCGTTTGGCGGGCTCCGGTTACAGCTATAACAGGTACTTCCTGAAGTAACTCGATTAGATAAGGTGTATTTAAACGAGCAATCATAACCCCGAATTTCATAAGTTCTGTTTACGATTTTCAGGGTTTAATATAATGTTTTACCCCGAAAATCGTAAATACTACTTACGATTTTCAGGGTAAATGTGCGCTGATTAATCTATCAAAGCACAAGGGGCGGATGGGTTGATGTTGTGTGCGGACCAATCAGCTAATGTGTACCTGCCAGTTCTCCGGAACTGGCAGGTGTTTTTTTACCAGCTCCACGCTTCGTACTCTTCTTCAGTTGCCGGACCGATTCTGCCTTCGACTTGTTCCAGTAGGCGGTCAGGATCATAAAGCTGACCGTCTTTGATCACGAGTTCGACATTTCGGGTGTTGGTGATATCTTCGATCGGGTTGCCGTTGATGACCATCATATCGGCAAGCTTTCCGGTTTCCAGTGTGCCGAGCCGGTCGCCTTTTCCGATTGCTTGTGCTCCGTTGATAGTGGCTATTTTCAGTGCGGAAGCTTCCGGGATGCCGGCCAGGACGAAGGTGTGCAACTCGCGGTGAGCGCCGAATCCCGGCAAAAATTCACCCCGGCTGGGAGCGTCGGTGCCGAGTGTGATGAGGTTGCCGCCCCCGGCATCATAAAACGCTTTGGTCGTTCGGAGCATGGCGTCATACAGGCCGGACATTAATTCGTTGCGATCGCGGGCATCCGGATCAACAAGGTCTCGAATGTGGTCTGTGAAGAATTTCCGCTCATCTACCCAATAGTCGAAGCCTTCTTCCAGTTCGGTGAAATAGACCGGCGCGGTGAGGGTAGCATCAAAATAGACTTCGTGGTCGAGGAACAGGTCAACGATTTTGCGGAACTCGGTATCGGTGGTATCCACTTCGTTCCAGACGGGATAGGCGGCCTGCTCGCGATCCAGCACATAGCCTCCCAGAATATGTTCCACCCGGTCGATCCCCATTTTGATGGCATCTACCGAATTAGTGGAGTGCCCCCGGCCCGAATCCAAATGACCGGTAACGGTAAGTCCGTGGCGGTGTGCCGCTTTGATCAGCGCTTCTAGCTGCTCCGGATTAGCGCCTTTAGCCTTGAAGCCACGAGCTCCTTTTTGCGCCCAGCGGTCGACGATCTCGGTCACTTTATCGGCATCGGCTTCGGGATGATCCCGGTTTTCACGGCCGATGTAGGGTCCGCTGTTCAGAATACGCGGACCAACCTGTTCACCGCGATTGATGCTTTCCCGCGCTTCCATCATCCGATTCGGATTGTACTCGCCCGCCGGAAAGGTAGTCGTAATGCCGTTGGCCAGAAATACCACCGGTTGTAGGTTGTCTCATCCACCCGGCCTTCTCCGATCAAATCCATGTTGTAATGGGCGTGCAGATCAATCATACCCGGCATAAGGGTTTGATCATCAGCCAGTTCTATGACTTTCGCCTCTGCCTTTATGGAGTCCGCAATCTGTCGATCAACAGCCATAATTCGACCATTACTGACCCATACTCCCTCGTTTTGAATCAACGCATCATCGGTACCGGTAAATATTTTACCACCGGTTATCACGATATGATCAACCTGATCATAACCGGTATCGAGACTGGAATCAGATGATTCGGGTGAATTGGCCAGAATTTCAGTATTGCAGCCGAAGTTGAGCAGGATTGCTGTCAGTAAAAGTAGGCGCATGAGATTATTTTGTGGTTGGGGGAGTAACAAAGTGACAGAGTGATAAAGTAACAAAGTGACTCAGTTTAGAAAATCCTTTGTTAAAAGTTCATCTGTGCTAATGACTCAATTACCTTAATTACCTGATTATACCAATCCCTGACCTACAGTTCTTCTTCGCGTATTAGCAGCAATACCGCATGGTGGGGTACCACGATATATTTTTCTTTCTGGAATTCGATTTCATGGGATTTGTTTTGCAGGTAGATCGCCAAATCTCCAGGTTTGGCTTGCAGCGGGATGTATCGGGCGCCGCCGGAACCGGCCTTCCAGGGCTCGTCGCCATCTTCGGAGCCAACAGCGTAACCGGGACCCACTTTCACTACATAGGCACTTTGGATCTTTTCTTTATCATGATAACCGGGCGGCAAGTACAATCCTGCCTCGGTTTGGTCCGGCTTTGAACGCGGCTTAAGTAGAAGCCGGTCGCCCACAACTACAATTTTATCTACGGAGTCAACATGTGGTTTCATCGAAAATAATTTAACTGAATTTATTTTTTAGTGAACTTTTATTGAGAAAATGTAGTATTATCTAAAAAATTGATCGTTATTATAATCGGGTTTAAATTTTGGCAACTATGGATGTGCTCATTGAATGTGTAAACAATTCAGATGACTCACTGACTGCATACGTCTATATTGATGGAACGTATGAACCCAACCTATCAGTCGAAGATGGGTCTGATTCGGAACTGGAAGAAACCTTCGATTACCTTACCCGGGAATACAACGAAGAAAAAATAGTGGTCGATCAGATACAGTAGTCACCCAACCTCTTATCGAGCTTACAGGCTTCAAACATTAAGATAATAAACTGTAAAACTTCCTACAGATAACTTTCTCAAGAAACTTCTGGTCGGTGATGTCAGAAAAAAGTAAAATCTGATATTCCAGGTAGCACGAGCATCTTTACCTTGCAACCGACCTCGCATTTGCTGCGTATGCCCCCTTCCACATGAAAAAACCGACGAAGGTATCTGTGGAATATGCAAGTGTTGATTATTGATCCGGATAGAAAGCGACGCCGGCATATCAAAAAAGAGCTTTCTTCATCAGTTGATGAAATTACATGCTATGAATCGGCCAGTGCGTCGGAGGCATATCTATTAATCCCCGAGTTAGAACCCGATTTATTGATTTTGCATCGATACTTAGCTGATCAGGATGGTATTTCCTTCATTGCAAACATGGATAACCCACCAGCCTTCATCTTTTTGACCGATCAGCCCGAATTCGCTCAGCAGGCAATGGATAATCATGCCCTCGACTGTTTAACCTATCCGGTTTACCGGATTCAATTGGGTCAGGCTATCACTAAGGCAAAAGTTCTTATCAACTATAAAATCTCTTCGGTACTGAAAGAACATGACCATGTACTTATAAAGGATGGTCAACAATGCTGGTATCCCAAAATTCAGCAAATTCGGTTACTGGAAACCTACGGTAATTACACGCGCTTGTATTTTGATGATCAGCAGGCACTTGCCCATCGCTCTCTGCAACAATTGGAAAATCGTCTCCCCGACTCCTTTTTCAGAATCAACCGGCAAAGGATGATCAACCTTAATCACATTAAGAAAATTGAGCCTGCCGCCGGAGAAACATTTGAAGCTGAATTGACGTGCGGACTTCGGGTGCATATTTCCCGAAGAAGGTCAAAAGTTTTCAGGGAAATGAAAGAGCTATAACTTATCAAAAAAAGATCTGCAGAACGTTACTTTGTTCCACAGATCTTTTTTCAGTCTGATTAGTGGCATCAGAATGGCATCAACCCGGAGCTTTCTTCTTCCTGAGGCTGTTCCTGTTGTTCACCACCAAAAGAAAAGGAAATGGAGAGCGAAGCTGTGGGTTGTGAAAACCGGTTTTCACTGTAATGTCTCATATTGCCGGTTTCGTACCGGATATCTTGACCGGCGGAGTTCAAAATATCGCGAAAGCTCAAGCTCACCTGTAATTGATCTGCAAGAAAGCCCTGACGCAATGCCAGATTTAACATTTTCTGGCTTCCCCGCCATCCGTGTTCGGTATCGACCGGCGCTTGATATTGCCCCATAACCTGAACCATTAAACCAATGGGCAACCGGTAAGAAACATTACCGGAAGCATTCCAACCTAAAGCTCTGGATTCAAGGTCATCACCAAGATCGGTACCGTCGATAACCGCCTGATAGATATCTAACGACGTTCCGATGTTCAGACTTTGTGCAATGCTGAGGTCGGTGGATACTTCCGCACCGTAATCATTTCTTTGGGCCAGGTTTTTATAGGTGTAATGAAGTATATCCCCATCAACCTCTTGCAACTGTCTGCGAATCACGTTGGTGGTATGGCGCATATAGGGTTGAACATTGACCGAATACGTTTCGCCTGTCAAATTATAGGTGAGTTCTGCACTATGAGTCAGTTCCGGTTCGAGTTCCGGATTGCCCGATATTTGGTGGGTTGGATCCGGATTCATGGGGGATAAGTCCGGCAACATATGAAAGATCTCGGGTCTGTTGATTCGCTTACTGTAATTCAAACTGATCTGATTTTGCGGATTGAATTGGTAGCCCGCACTGGCACTCGGAAACAGATTTACATATTGCCGGTCATAATCTGTTGTTTCACCGGAAGTAAGATAATCAAACATCATATCCGCATGCTCCACGCGTAAGCCGGCCTCGATATTCACCGGATTCTGATCAAAATTTAAAATGGTATACCCTGAGGCCGTATTGAGACGATAATCAAAATCTGAAAACGTAGAAGCCGGATCATCCAACTCCTGTACGGTATTGCGCATCCGGTATTCAATGCCGCCTTCAAATTGTACATTTTCATGTAATTCATTGAAGTAACTGCTTTCGGCATTGAAATCACTATGCAAAGCATGCATTTCTACTTGCTGATCCAAATTTTGCTCACTATCCGGAAATTCAAAGCTCTGAAGAGACTCCATATCCTGATACATGTAATTAAGTCCGGCTTCACCCTCAATCAAATGGTTTTCTCCTCTTAACTGATGACTATACGATAAACTATTATCGGAAACCATGCCATCATACCGCTCATTCATCATCATTTCCTGATCCGAAAAATCCTCCGGTGCCTGCTCGTAGGAATGTTGACGGAACTGATCGTTGTCCATCCCCATAAAGCCAAAGAAATTTTCCAGATTGAAAGTAGCGGACTCGGTTGGTTGATATTCTGTAGATACCGTCACAGTATGATGATTACCGGTAAAGTCACTTCCACCATCCTGATACATATAATAGGGATCTTGCCCCATGTATTCACGCTCCTCTTGCAACTCTGAGTCCCTCAGCACTTTACGATAATTGTATGAGCCATTGATACGTAATTCTGATGAATTATATCCCAATGAAGCTCCTGGATTATATCCACCACGGGTATCTACATCCCCGCTTATGCGGCCGGTTAACCCGGCACCCGCATCCTCACGCAGCTCAATATTGATAATTCCGCCAACACCTTCCGGATCTTCGGAAGCAGATGGATTCGAAATGATTTCTACGTTTTCAATATCATCTGAGGATATACTCTGCAAATAAGCCTGCCGGGCATCCGGATTATCCGGAATCGGCCGCCCGTTGACTTGAATTACCACGCTCTCACTTCCGCGGTAACTGACATTCCCTTCCGTATCGACATCCACGGATGGAATTTCCTCAAGCAGTTCCGTTGCGGTTGCGCCCGAACCGCTTACCATTTGATCTGCATCATAAATGGTTCGACCCGATTCAACGGTCACCCGCTCGCGTTCAGCTTCTACGGTGACCTCATCGAGCTGTTCATCACCGGGTTGAATTTCTAAGACGCCAAGATTTTTCTCCGGTTGATCCTCGCTTATTTGCCGTTCTTCGTATAAAGGCTCATATCCGACATAGGTTACCCGAACAAGATAACTTCCCGGCTGCAGGCCTTCTACTTCGAATTGACCACTCTCTTCGGAAACCGAACCGTTAACCAATGAGGAGTCTTCCCTGGCAAGCACAGCAACCGTTGCACCTTCTACTGCTTCGCCACTTTGCTGATCTTCAATTTGTCCGACAACGGAAAGCGATTGATCTTGCTGTTGAGCCAGACTTTCACTATTAAGCAAATGTGTTCCGATCAACACAGATACAACAGTTAAAAGATGAGTAGTTCTCTTGAGCATATTTACGGATATCATAACATCAGGTTTATTCATTCACATTTTCACCTGACGGTCTACCCGTAAATATTTAAACAGTTTCTCCGCTCATCACTTTATTTCACCGCTCGGAACAAACTCCTCCGATCCATTTCCGATATGAGCTTCGGATATTGAAACCAGGAACTCCTGAAGAAGCTATAGCGTGCAAGGAATTATTGAAAACTCGCGATCGTCCCATCGCTGATATTCCCTCAATCTAAACCTACATTAAATCTGCATATTTCCCCGGCAAAACGGTATCACTCACCAGGTGTATAACCAATCAAGAGCAAAATGATAAACTGCACGACCACCAGCAGGGCGAATAAAACCAGCTTCATCCCGAAAATAATCCAATCTTCCCTGTTCCGGTAATTGGTCGGCAATGGATAGCCGTAAATCTCGAGTAATTTTTTCGACCCGAGAGATGCTACGATAAAGATCACCACCAACAGAAAAATATCAAGAAACATACGCGCTAATTGGGTTTTTAAAGGTGGGCAAAGATAATCAGGAGGGGATAAAAAAGCTGTGAAATTTCGGGTTCTGTGAATGCTGGGTTTTGATGTTTGATTGTTTGAGGTTTGTGTGTGGGTATGTCATTATTATTTTTTGGATTGTATGGAAATGAAAACTATATCAGTAAAAAGGATGTGATCATCAGCAAAAAAGTATGGGTTTCGATATTTCAATCCCGTACTGCATTTTCTGATCTGCCTGAAGGAATCAAAAACAGAGATTCGCTATGTCAAAACTAAATTTACCCTCTCAACTTATCTTGGCTTCTGCTTACTTCTTTGTGATTGGCGGGGTACTCGCTGTGGATTTCCTGATAGGCACCGATAGAACCGGGTTTATTCAGGTTTACTTAGAAGGCGATCGTGCCATGGAGGGTGTTTTACTAAATACCGTTTTGAGCCTGATTTCAGCGGCTATCATCCTGGCACTTTTCTGGCGGACCGGATATGGATTGCTTGCAGGTGAAAAACGCTGGCACACCAATGCCGCCATTATTACAAAGGTTTTAGCCGTGCTGCATGCATTGGCGTTCATCGTGGTTACCGCACTTTATGTAATGGGATGGTTTGATCTCGAAAACTTTTACTGGCAAGGTCATCAGGTTGCACACGCCTATTCAGCCGCCGGGATAGCAACATTCAGCACCATGCTACTGCTGGGTGGCGCAGCTTGGGTTATCCATCCATTTGTGCTACGGTCATTAAACCACAGGGAGGTTAGCGAGCTTTTTGAGGATGTTTAGCTATGTTGTTCTCGCAAAGGGCGCAAAGGACTTCACGCAAAGTTCGCGAAGATGTATGGGGAAGCAATGTAAGAATCCGGAGCCATAATCCAACCTTCGCGCCCTCTGCGTGTTTTTCTTTGCGCGCTTTGCGTGAAACCCCAAACAAAAAAAGCCTCCCACCGTAAAAACGATGGAAGGCTTCCAGAGCGAGAAACGGGACTCGAACCCGCGACCTTCTGCATGGCAAGCAGATGCTCTACCAGCTGAGCTATTCTCGCATATATTATTCTAACTTAATGAATTTCGATTTTCTGCATGGTATCCGCGTGCTGGCGGACTACAGCTGAGCTGATCTTCGAAATTCACTGTTAAAGAACGCCTACAGCGTTGCCAATATTTCTGAAGAAATTCCATTGCGCTGCAGAGATTACAAATATACAAAGGAAACCGGCCATCCCGCAAGTGTATTCGGACACTTTTTTACTTATGCTCGTTTGCCTTCAACCCTTTTAATTCTTCATCAGTGAGTGTCACCGGCCGATCGCGGTATCGATCAACCACACATATAAACCCGAGATAATCCCCGCGATCCGCCCGGAATTGGTGGATGGTATCCGGAGCTACATATACAACATCGTGCACGTCAATGGGAATTTCCTCATCATTTAACATGACATGCCCCTGCCCGCGAATGACAACCACCGTGTGCGGGTGACGGTGATATTCCAACGAAGAATACCCATCCGGCTCGATTTCAAAATAGCGGGTGTGAAAGTTCAGTGCTTCTTCACCCTCACCGCTGCCCAGCAAACCGTAACGGCAAACTGCCTTAAAGTTTCCTGAGCCTTCTTTGTATTCCTTGCGTTCGATGCCCGGAAATGTATAATCCGAGCAGGGTATGACTTTGGATTCTCCGGAGCTTTTCATGATTCGCCTTGTTGTTTCAGAGTCTGTGTGAATGATGCGGATGCCCGCTCCAGACCTTCCGGAGCTTCGTACAGCGATCCGCCGATTAAAAATATGGTGTCGTTGCCGTAACGGGAAATCCACTCGCCTATCGTTTCGCGCTGAATACCGCCTCCCGGTACAGGCCATCCGAGTTTCCACGGCAATTCCGGGTTTCGAACGGCTTGATTTAGAGCATCGCAATCCTTTTCATCAAGCACAAACCTGCCACCGGCGTTTGGGTAGATAACCCCATCTGCACCGAAAGCGCGCCATATTTCTCCGTAGAGCAGCCAGGGCGCTATTCCACTTTCAGCCTGAATAACCATCGAGCCCGAAAATGCCGGATGTGCCAGGACGCCAAGACCAAACTCCTGCGGCCAGGTAAGAGATTCCAAACCGGAAAGGTGGGGCGAGAGCATCACAAACCGCAACCCTGCTTTGCTGCACAGCTCCAAACGAGATCGCACTTCATCCGGCGAGCCGGTCACATTCGGAACGTAGGCTATCGGCTGGCCGCGCTCTTGTTGAACTTCTTCTGCGGCAACCCGGCATGATTCAAGCCGTTCCTCAAAAGGAGCCGACTGTTGGTTGGTGAGTCCGTGATCATCCTTGATGAGATCAAACCCGCCCCGGCCGAATTGGTAAAACAAATCCACCAATTCATTTGCAGATAGCCCAATGGGTTTAAGTGCTGCGCAACTTAGAGGACGGTTAAAAATCTGCATTTGTTTTCGGACACCATCAATACCAAAACCCGGACCCGAAAACATCTCTCCCACGGCATTCCAATCCACTTCAACAAGCCGGATACCCGGCAGCAGTGAAACATTGCCATACAGCACGTTAATCAACTGAAGCCGATCATCCCCGAAAAGTTCTGCGGGGAACAAAATTTCGATGCGATAGCGGGTACCGGATATCTGCCGTACAGACTGCACATCACCCAAAGGGACCGGGTGCGGCTGATTCAAAGCGCTCTGTTTCGGCAGCTCCGCACTTTGTTCCAATGCTATTCTTTCGGCAAACTGACCTGCGGCTGCCTCATCATCGGCGGTTACTTCGTATGCTGTTTTGATTGCAGAGCTCAATGTTCAATGGTGCTTAATGTAAGAAAGCTTTTTTATGACCCCTCAAAATTTACTAAAAATGAGATCGTAAACACTCGAAGTTTTCCTGATGGAATCCACAAAATTCACTCTTATTTCTTAAAACCGATACATCTTGACCGGAAGATACCCTCATTTACCGCTCACT
>SLJN01000253.1 GCA_007135115.1 Balneolales bacterium | reverse complement strand
TTTAAGCGTTTAGAAAATGAGTTTTGCAACTTCTTGAACTATCAGGAAAAAGGTAATTATGCTACCTCATTTATTTTCCTGTACAGAATATTAGAACTTATTTCATATTCTTTCCCTCTCATATATGCTTCTAAAACTTATGATTTCAAAGATACTTATGGTAAATTGAAAGAAATGTTTGACTCCAATAGCGGTAATAAAAAAGGAGAGCTAAGTTTTCTTAAAAGCGCTATAAAAGTGATGTTTGAGTCCTCTTTTTTACTCGAGACTTCAGTAGACATAAAACTGGATGATAGTTATGAGAGAAATAAAAAAAATATGATGCTGTTAAAGGTGTTTGTAACGATGAACTGTTTCATTCAGACACAGTGGAAAACAGTAAAATAGCTATTCCTTTTGGTGATGTTAGTTCATTTATAATTACAATACGAATCCGATTTTTTCATTTTTCTAATCGCGGAGATAGAAATTTAGAGTCTATTGAAATAATAGACCCTGACTACTTTTTTTCTAAATTGAATGAACCTCTTTTTGCTTGGCTCTGTGCTATATATATTGAGATAAATAAATTTTTACTTGAGGAGTATGAAAAGTATATGCGTTAATAATGGCTATTATGCCAAAGCGGGCTTTAATCCAATTTGAGAGTTAAGCATTTTTTCTGAACGTTTGGTTAGGGCAATAGTAACGAAGAGAAGAGTTTAATCCACTACAGCAAATAGCCTTGACCGTTAATCAAAATCCAGGCCCCGATCTATACCACGGACTTCGTAACGGGAAAGCGCTTGTTGCTTATATTCTCATCGGTCCCCCCACCACACAAATTATGGACCGTTATCGGCATTGCATATACTGACCCGGGATGCCTTTGCTATTAGAGTGTTAGCAGATTGGTCATAAATACCAAATGCTACCTTATCCAAAATTTATGAGCTCTCCAATCGTGCTCTCAACCACCCCAAAAGGCACCGCCCTCAACTCCAACTCAATCCTTCGGTCCGCCTGCGCAACTTCCGCCCGGTGCACATGCCGATCCCGTTCCACCAAAGATTCCCAGGTTTCCTTCCGGCAGGGATAAACCAGGCAGCAGGTAATGTGTTTGTGTTCCGGGACGGAGGCATAGGCTAATATTTGCAGCAAATCTTCACGGTGGCGGCTGCGAATTTCTTCTTCGAAATTATGCCAGCCTTCGGTGTTGAGGTCTTCCCAGTGGTCTTTGTATTTGGCATCAAAGATGTGGAGATGATCGTCGCGTTCAACCATTACATCGGGAAGCATGTATCGCTGCGAGCCGGTAAAAGGCGGATCCCATTGAAGGGGCATGATCGTCTCGCGCTGGAGTCCGCTGCGAAGTGTCCCGCCGCTTTTCCGAACCCATTGGGCAACGAGGGCTTCGACATAGGATTCAAACAGCGTTTCCATGCTCATCGTCCATGGCAGGCCGTGGAGGTCGCCAAGCCCGGCGAGGCCTTTTTCTTCCACGGTCCAGTTTATGGCTTCAACACCCTGGTGGATGGCGGGGATTTGAAAAGAAGAGCTTTGCAAGTGTTCCAAATGCAATCGGGTGGGCCGTTCCGGATAGGCGTCGGTTACGTGCTGGATGAGCGAGTTGCAGTAGTCGAGCAGTTGGAGTACGTGCACGCCGTGTTCACGCTGAGTAGTCAGACTTTCTTTCTGCTTCAGCAGCGCAAAATGAATCATAGCTTTTATCCGCATATCATCCTGCAATTCCGGGAAACGGCAGTTCAGGTTCAGAAAGCGTCCATTGGGAATTTGAGTACGGGCATAATCGGTCCAATTTACTGTGCCTTTTGGCGCCGTTTTGTACTGCTCGGTCATCTCAAACCGGCGGCTAAGTTGATAGATAAGCTGCTCCAGACGGCTGAGTACCACACTGGATAGCACCCATGGCGGAACTCTCCGCTCGGAGATTTTTAGCTGCGGTAAGTTCAGGATGCTGGGCAAAATGCGCCAACCGGTGGTGGAAAGTACCGGCCCAATTCCCTGCCATCCAAACCGGGGCCTGATAATCAAACTGAATTCCGGCTTATAGGTTACGGGCGACCACAACGGCACCGCACCGATTTGGGTGCCGGATATCAGCTTTAATTTTACCGCATCACCAGTGTAATAGATTTCCGGGTGTACACCTATCTGTCGGAAAGCATCACGATTCAGGTGTATGAACTGATGGCCCAGCTTGGCCGTAATGGCATCCACATTGCGGCTGCGCACGTTCCGGGATAGGAAGTCGGTATCCAAATAAGCTGTCTGGGAATCGAGCAACTCCAGTTGGTTGGACATTCCTCCTTGCAGCGCCTGCGCCCATTGGGTATGCGATTGCTTTTTGGCCAAGGTTAGCTCACCTAAAGTTGTTCTACTTCCTGAATGTAGGCATGGATGGCATCGGCAAAATTGGCAACATAGCCTTGCGCAAGGTATTCTTTCAGCAGAGGAACCAAATCGGTTCCTAGCATGGCGCCAGGATCAGCCGAATTCTGCGTAATGAAATATGAATGACCCGGCATCAACACAAAAGCATCATTGGAGGCATATTCAATGAAGATCGAAAGCAGCTTTTCGTAGTAGTCCAACGTAGTTTCGTTGCCGTGTTCGCGCACTACTTCGATCTGCGGCCACATATTTAGGAAAGCGAAGCGGCGGCGGATAGCTACATCCAAAATGGCAATGCTTCGGTCGGCCGTATTCATGGTTCCCAGGATATGAAGGTTATCCGGAATTTGTAGTTTATCACCGATAGAGCCTCCAAAATCATAAGGCAGGTCAATTACCCGGTCCTCATGCGGTTCCAGACTGTATATTGCCTCGCCCAGTACTTTGGCCAAATCTGCCCGATTAATTTCATCGATGATCAGCAAAACCTTCTCATCAGTGGCTTTGGCCAATTCCACAGCTTTTAGCAGGCTTCCTTGAGTTACTTCAAAGTTTAGTCCCAACTCTGAGCTCGTAGACTGCGGAAACATTCCTCCTATAAAACTCTCATACGTTGTGTTGGGATGAAACTGGATGCTCATTCCACGGCCCTGATATTCATTTTGCAGCAGCTCGTTGGCCAGTCGTGTTTTTCCGGTACCCGGCGGACCTTGCAGTACAACGTATTTTCGGTGATTTAACAGGGAGGTGACCGAAGCGTGACCTTCGGTTGGCAAAATCTGGGTGAGATAATCCTGCTTTATCTGCTTGTACTCCTTTTGGAATTTGCTGAGTGGCTCCACGCTCCGCTCTTCAAAATTGAAATCCAGAAAGGTCTTTAGTACGGTTTCCAGAATTTCCTCTTTTGCGATACAAAATCCGTAAATCTCCCTGCCATATTTGTTAAATACGGCCTCATATTCCGGGTAGGCTTTGCGCACGTTATCCGGTACTTCCAAATCAATACGCACAGCATCACGTTTGGCCCAGGCAATCGGCTCATTTTCGGAGGATTGGCTATTGAGCCATTGTGTGATGGCGTTCATCTTCCGTGAGTGTCCCGGTTTGCCCAAAATGGCCTCATCCGGACTGAGCCCTTGGGTCCCGACCACCATGGCAATCATTGGTGGGGCACCCACCACCGGAAAAATCACAAAACTCATCCCGCCATAACCACCACTGGTGGGATTACTCTCGTGGATGATAGAAGAAAAAGGCACACCCTTGCCATCTTTATATTCCGGAGTGCGAAACTGAATCCGGCTACGTACTTGGGCGTTATAGCGACCGCCGTTCGAGCCAAACAGCGACTCTAAGGCCTTTTTTGATCTTTCTGCCCAGGTCTCGGGATCGTATTGCTGCCGGCAAAGTGATATGAGATTATCCATGAATTCTGAATTTTAATGATCAATTGGTCCGTATTACTACTGGATACGTACAGGTCGCGCTCAATGATCCGGTTTATCTTTTTCAGCGTCTGGTAGTTCATATCCATCTTGATCACATTCTACCGGAGATTATAATAAGAAGGGAGCAGGGAAGCTAATGGAAATCTTTTGGGGTTAACCGTTAACCGCAGGGGGCGCGGAGGGGTTTCGCTGAGGGAGCGGTGGGAGGTTGGGGTGTTGGAATAATGGAGTATTGGATTGTTGGAATAGTGGATGGGATTGCCTGATTTATCTTAATCCCCTAATTGCCTCTATGTATCTCTGTACGCTCTGTGTTTGAGGGAATAAGTTCCAATTTTTTATAAGTGAAACTCCAAACGGTTGCCAAGGCCGGTTTAGGGAATTGGATATTGGACCTTGTGATTTATGTGGAATGTGCAAAAATTTTGCATTACTTGGGGAGGGTGGCTTTGCCTTTCATTGATACTTTATTGGAGTGTATGGGCGAGGGTGGAGATTTGGTTCTAATGCTTTTAGTATGTTGGGGTGTTTCCGGTCGATATGATATGTTTGCACAAAGTGTTAAAAATATTTTATTGTTTGTTCAAATAATTTTTATCAATTTGCACGGCGTTGATTAAACATCAAAAGGAATCTTCTTAGAAAAGTTGACAAAAACACATGGGTTGGTTCGTAATCGAAGCTCAAATGGTTGGAGCTGCCCTCTGAGATTTTAAAAAAGGGATGTTTACTGCCGCATATAAGTGAAAAGTTTACTTATACAATTCAAGCAAAAACAACAGAGTACGATATGAAGAAAATCATATTTACAGCATTTGTTCTACTGTTTGCTGTCAAAACGGGCTTTGCCCAGTTTGATGGCGGAGACGGATCGGAATCAGATCCATACCAGGTTGCTACCGTTGAGCAGCTTCAGGAAGTTGAGGGAGGCGATTACTACATACAGGTTGAGAATATTGACGCTTCCGGTTTTGACTTTTCACCCATAGGTGTGTTCTCCGGTGATTATGATGGAGACGGGCATATCATTTCAAACCTGAGCATTGCCTCTGATGCCCCTGCCCAAATCGGTTTATTCGGCGAGCTTGCAGGTGGAGAAGTACGCAATCTTGGAATCCAGGGCATTGAAATCGATGAGCCCGAAGCGGAAAATGTTGGAGCAATTGCGGGGTTATTTGCTGCCGGACTTATCGAAAATGTATTTGTAACCGGTGATATCAGCGGAGAACTCCTTACGGGCGGTATCGCAGGTAACGTCATTGGTGGAACTCTCGAAGATGTCTATACCCAGGTTACCGTCAATGGTGAGGGGCCCCAAATCGGAGGTATTGCAGGAAGAATGGGAGTTGATGGTGAGCTTCACCGCGCTTACTCCGTTTCGGATGTTTCCGGTGCCGATCTCTACGGCATCATCATCGGTAATAATGAAGATGGCACGGTAAGCGATGTTTACTGGGATGCTCGTGAAAGTTCACCTGAGTCAGCCATCGGCGCTGGCGATGAGGGCTCCAATATGATGGCGTTATTAACCCCCGAAATGACCGGCGATGCTGCCGAAGACAACATGGATGCCTTTGATTTTGAGTCCGTATGGGCCACCGTCGAAGATGATTATCCAACATTCCAGTGGCACGACATGGATGCCGATCCTGAACCGGAACCGGAGATGGCGTTGGCTACCCAGGCATTGGATTTAACTACTGATGATACCGAGTTGGTGGTCGAAAATGTCGTAACCACAGAGGATGATTATGTAGTCATCACCACCGCATCCGAAAACGGTGATTTTGAAGGAGCAGCAATTGCGGGATACACTCAGCCCGGCGAACTCGATGGCGAGTCGGTAGTGGTAGACGTTGAAGGAGCCGATCCGGTTGATCACGTAGCTCACATCGTTAGCTCTGTTTCAGAAGAAACGCTCGACGATGGCGAGGTATCTGCAGAAACCCTCGAAAATGTGGAAGCTTCCACCGGCGAAGCAGCGATTTATGCAGTTGCTCAGTTTGAGTGGGCAGACGAAACCTACGATGAGCCTACCGGAACGGTTTACGTTGATGAAATTGAAATCCTTTATGAAGGCGAAATTGGCGAAGAAATGCTTTCCATCGACTTACACGCTGTTGATGATGGAGATATCGGTGCTTTTGTCGGAATTTCTCAGGAAGATCTGGCTGTCAACGAAACCCACACCGATGTTGCTATTGATGTGCTCGAACCGCGTGAAGGCGGCGATGACAGTCCACGCGAAGAAGCAGAAATTGAAGAGACGGCCGAATTCTTTGCCATGACGCATCTCGGCGAAGCAGGTACCGATGATGATGGTAACCGCATTCCGGCTCAGCAGCCGGGTCTGTTGACCAATCTCGGAGATGGTACGGACCTGAATCCCATGGTCGGTGATTTCGCTACAGTCACCATCGAAATTGAGGGGTTGACGGTCATCGAAGCTCCGGAAGATGAAGATGCCGGTTCCTTACAGCCTTTCCCGTTTACGTTTAATATGGATACCGAAGACATTGACTGGGATGATTATACCTTTTTCCCTTTTGAAGGCGCTTCATTGGCAAGGTTGCCGAATCCGGATCAATCTGGTATGAATGAAACTGATTTTGTTCTGGAATTTGAAAAACCAGAGGGTGCAGAAGCCTGGGCCGGATTCTTCTACAGACTTGATGAAGATATCCGTTTAACCGACGAATCCGTATTCCGGTTGAAGGTATGGTCACCAAGGTCCGATATCGAAGCAAGAATGAAAATGGAGAATATGGACGGTGAGGAATCAGCGGAGCTGCCTGTCGATATCACCGAAGCCGAAGAATGGGTTCAGTTGGAGTGGGACCTGAGTTCCCTTGAAGATGAACGCTGGAACATGGTCACCCTTTTCATGGATCTGGATGTAGATAATCCGCCATCCGGAGGCGAAGAAGACACCTGGTATCTGGATGACTTCAAACTTGAAAATGTGGATGTGGTAACCAGTAGCGAAGTGGTTGAAACTGAGGTTCCGGAAGATGTAACGCTCGAGCAGAACTATCCGAACCCGTTCAACCCGACAACCAACATTGAGTTCGCGCTACCCGAAGCGGAGCATACCACGCTCGAAATTTATAACGCTCTCGGACAAAAAGTCCACTCATTGGTAGATGTCAGACTATCCGCAGGTTCGCATTCGGTAACGTTTGATGCAAACGACCTTTCTAGCGGAACCTACATTTACAGGCTCGAAGCCGGCGATCAGGTTATAAGCAATACCATGACTTTGATCAAATAGATTGCTTCAGCTCTGTCTGACAAAATCGAACCGGGGAGCTTTTATTAGGGTTTCCCGGTTTTTTGTGATTTAAGGTTAATGGGGTTTATGCAAAGGTTGCAAAGGATAGATGCTTTGGGAGCAAAGAAGGAAAGTCAAAATGAGCAAAATCCAAACCAGCAGTCCATCAAAGTTTTGATCAGCCCGCCTAACAACAAACAGACACAAACTGTCACCCCTTAGTGTTCATTTAATTTGAGCTCGTATTTCTATTTTGTATCAAATTCAACTTTGCAGAGCCGGCTCAAAAATTCAAATCCACTTAATCTGCAATTCATCTTACCATAACTTTTAGATAACACAGACTTAACATAAGGTTTTAATCTTTGGGCAACCTGCTATAAAGCAGATACTTATACAAACCCAACCAAAGATTAAGCAATGTCGACTCCTATTAAAGCTACAATTTGTTTGTTGTGGATGATCGGTTTAGCTCTCACGACCGATGCTTTTGCGGAAACTTCATCCCGAGGGACTATCTATGGGGTAGTTAAAGATTCCGAAACCGGTCAGCCACTGGCCGGTGCACATGTGATGGTAAACGGTACCAATATCGGAAGAGCTACTGATGTTGACGGACGTTTTCGACTCACCAGGGTTCCGGAGGGAACACAAACGCTGACCGTCCGGTATGTCAGCTATGATTCCAAAGAAGTGGAAATCGAAATAGAAGCCGGCGAATCTACCGACAGAGAAATTGCTTTGACTTTCGATTCGCTCATGATGGATGATATCACTATTGAGGCTCGGGCACCGGGACAAACCACGGCCTTCAACAACATGCGAAATTCACCGAATATCGTAAACATCGTCTCGTCCGAACAAATTGATAAATTCCCCGATGCCAATGTTTCCGATGCGCTGCGGCGGGTTCCGGGAATTTCAACGTATGAATTTCGGGGCGAAGCATCCGAGATGTTCGTCAGAGGGATGGCGCCGGGCCTTAATACCGTTACGATGGATGGAGAGCGCCTCCCTACCACCGGTAGCACCAACCGCGATGTTTCCTTGCTTGGTCTTTCATCTGATATGGTCGGCGCAATAGAAGTATCCAAAGCCATTACCCCGGATATGGATGCCGATGCCGTAGGCGGTAATGTTAATCTCGAAACCAATCGTCCGGTAGGGAATGAGCGCATTGCCAGTGCCGTGCTTTCCGGAGGATGGCATCAATTCGGAGAGTCACCAAATGGAAAATTAGGCCTGCACTACGGTGAATCGATGGGCGATTTCAGCTACATGCTCCGTGGTAATATCAGCACCGAAAACCGGGTAATGGACGACGTTCGCCATTTCTGGGGAGATGCGGAGTTTGACGGCCAAACGCATGATGTTCTTGACCAGTTACGTGTTGGTGCGTATGAGCTAAACACCAACCGTTACTCTCTGAGTGGCCGGGCTGATTATCGCATCAACAACGACCACTCGGTGTTTGTACGGGGTATGTACAACCTCCGGGATAAAGAGGGTACCCGGCATCAATACCGGATGCGCCCGGATAACGGTGAACATATCTCCCCGAATGAAGCTCTGGGCGTACGGGTAGAGCCTATCGGACGGCGGAATAAACGACAAACTACACTCAGCACCGTCACATTAGGTGGCGAAAGCAATCTGGGCGACCTCACCATGGATTACGGCGCCACATATGCTTACGGCCAATACGATTCACCTTATCAGGAATATCTTCGCTGGCGCAACAATGATGTGGATGTTCAGTATGATATCAGCAATCGAAATTTCGCCTCATTCGAACCTATCAACGGAACCGCTGACATCGTTTCCAATCCGTCTGATTTCTTCTTGTCCCGTTACGAAAATCGGGTGGATGACTCCATCGACCGGGATATTAATCTACGGTTGAACTTTAATCTGCCCTATGATATTGGAAGCGGCTCCGGAAACTTTAAATTCGGCGGACGGGCATTTCAAAAGAATAAAGAACGCAACCACGCCGTGTATGTTCACGATATTTTTGAACGGGATTTCTGGTTTGATGAAGTATCCAGCTCTGATGCTTATCGCGAGCTTACCGGCGGTTATAACATCCAAAATATTGTTGAATGGGGACCGGGCGAAACCTTCCGCGACGCCCACATGGATGAATTCGGCCTCGATGTAGACCGTTACCGCCGCGTTTCTGATCCTGAGGATTATGTCGCTTCGGAGCGCGTCCTTGCCGGTTATGCTATGTCTACGTTTGATTACGGCAACTGGATGTTTCTTGCTGGTTTGCGTACGGAATATACCGGCACCACTTACCAGGGGCAGCGCAGTATTTTTGATGATGAAGGCAGCTATGTTGAAACAACGGATATCGAGAGCAGCGGCGATTATCTGAATTTCTTCCCGATGGCTCATATTCGTTATGCCCTTGGTGATCGCAGCAATATCCGCCTTGCCTGGACCAACTCGATTGCCCGTCCGGAATTCACCGAACTGGCTCCCTACGAATACATCAATTACGATGCACAAATGATTCGAAAGGGGAATCCCGACCTCACCGCCTCTACCGTAATGAATCTCGACCTGATGGCGGAACACTACTTCAGCTCAACCGGAGTGCTTTCAGGCGGACTGTTTTACAAAAACATGAACGATTTCATCTTCGAGAATATCTCAACACAGGAATCCTGTGAGTTCGAGGGTTTCCAGGTGCTACAACCGATGAACGGTACCGGTGCGGATGTGTGGGGAGCTGAAATCGCATGGCAACAGCGACTTTTCTTTCTGCCCGGTTTCCTGAGCAACCTTGGCGTTTATACCAACTACACCTACTCAGGATCCAACGCGCAGTTACGCATCGACCGCGAAGTTAGCCTTCCGCGCCAGATCCCGCATGTGGTGAACGCAGCGCTGTCTTATGAAACCGGCGGATTTTCAGCAATGCTGTCGCTCAACTACCAGAGCACGTATCTGTACAACATCAGTACAAGTCAGGTTTCCGAGCACCGAAGTCACCTGTTCCCGACTATGGACCGCTATATGCAGGGGCAGGAACGAATCGACTTTTCCATTAGCCAGGAAATCGGAAACGGTTTGCAAATCTTCGGAGAGGCCAAAAACCTGACCAACTCTCCGCAGCTTTGGTACGACGGTAATCCCGACTTTCATTACCGGTCTTCATACAACCACATCGGTGGATGGATCGGTATCCGCTATAACCGTTGATAAAACGCTTTTAAAATCAAGCCGGCTTCGGAATTCACCCGGAGTCGGCTCTTTTTTTTGGAAATAAACCATTTTATGATGAACAGACGAGAACTACTTAAAAGCGGATTATTAGCCGGTATTGGAGGCATACTTACGGGTAGTGCTCCTGCTTACCTTAATTCGAAAACCTCAAACGGCAAATACAAAAACATCATTTTTTATGCTTATGACGGACTGACTTGGGAAGACATCGGAACTACCCGCATTTACAAACGCCGTCATTCCGAAGAGCCCGTTCATTTTGAGCGGCTGATGAAGGAAGGCGTCTCCGGAAGCATGGATTCAAGTGCTCTTACCAGTATTGTTACCGATTCCGCTGCTGCCACTACAGCTTGGGCGACCGGACGCAAAATTGTCAGCGGAGCCTTAAGCATGTACCCCGACGACCGGAAACTGGATACCATTCTGCACCTGGCAAAGAACAAGGGAATGGCAACCGGTGTGATATCCACTACCCGGGTCACTCACGCCACCCCGGCCGGATGGTATGCACAAATCGACTGGCGGCGCGAAGAAGAAACCATTGCCGGTCAGCTCCTGGACTTTGCTCCCGATGTCATTATCGGAGGTGGAAACTCACGGTTTGATCCGTCTTTGCGATCAGACGGTGAGGACTATTATGCCAAATTCGCAGATGCCGGATATACCGTAATCAAAGATGCTGATCGACTTGAAGCGAACAACGCCGACAAAGTAATGGGAATTTTCAGTGACGGGCACATTCCCTATGCTATTGACCGGAAATTTCAGGGAGTGGAAGGGCCTACCCTTAAAGAAATGACTCGTGCAGGGTTAGAAGCTCTGGAAGGCTCAGACCAAGGTTTTGTGGTACAGATTGAGGCCGGCAGAGTTGATCATGCCAATCACGCCAACGATCCGGGCGGCGCTCTGTATGAGTTACTGGAGGCAGATGAAACTTTGGGCTACTTGCTCGATTTTGTGGACCAAAACCCCGATACGCTGTTACTCATGGCCAGTGATCACGGAACGGGCAGCGGTGCAGTTTACGGCGTGGGCGAGCGATACCGGGCCTCATCCCGGATGTTTGACAAAATCAACCGTCATCGGGCTTCTTTTGATTTTATGCTGGATCAAATGGATGAAAACACTTCCGTCTCAGAGATCCGGGAAATTGTTGAAAACGGCACCGGGTACCGAATGAAAACCGAACAGGGAGAATTGATGTCCAAAGCGCTTGCTGGTGAGTTTGTTATGCCGGACGCACAATCACATGCCCGACAGCCGCGGAACACGCTTGCCCACTGCCTCATTGCGGGCACTTACGATGAACCTGAGACGCTAAACATGGGCTATGTCAGCGGCCAACACCTTGCCGGACCGGTTCCGGCAGCTCTGTATGGAAATCATCATAAATCCGGTACCTTAGGCATGATCGACAATACCGATCTCTACTACTTCATGACGGAAGCCCTCGGCATCGATCACAAAAACCCCGAAATGAAAGCCGAAGATGCTATGCAGTATTTTGAGCATTGAGTCGGTTAACCACAGTGCACAGGGAACACTAAGGGAAATCAGGGGAGTACCTCGTCTATTTTATCACCTGACTCCCCTAATTGGTATAAAGGGATGGAACCACAAAGACGCAACGGGCGCAAAGGGTTAAATCAGAATAAACAAACTACAAATTACAAATAAGCTCCAATTTTCAATTTTCGAAATTCCAAACGGTTGCCGGGGCTGGGGTTTGGGTAATTGGATTTTAGACATTGGGATTTATTTGAAATTTGGTGCCTGTTATTTGTGATTTTGTCTTCCCTGGTTATCTGTATTCAATCATTTAACATCTCGTCCTTGTTTTTTTACACTTCTTTAGAGCCCGAGCCTTTACATTAAGTAAATTCATTTATTTGTTGGTATCAGCATGTTGATACCTATTAAAATGACCGGGCGGGTAGCTCGTTTACATTGTTGATGGCTATGCAATTTCTTCTTATGCGATAAACTGACAACGGCGTCGAGATATACATGAAGTTTCCGAAGTTTTCATTCAGGTGGTTTTTACTTGGTGTGGGGTTGATTGCAATTATCGGCCTTACCGGCATGAATGTATATTCGCTTTATGCTCTTCACGAAAGCACGGTGGTCAGTAAGCAGGAAAATCAGAAAAATAAACTGATCGATTTTACCAACGAGGTTCGCCACAGGTTTACCTCTCCGTTGAATGACCGGTTCCGTTTGAATACATCCCGGTTTGAGGAGCAGATGCAATCGGATGATGAAAAACCGGAGGCATTTTTATCCATGCTGAACAATGCTTCGGAGGATTCTTTGTTTTCGGAGGTTTATTTCACCGATGCCGAATGCCGGCCTTGTGAAGACGGCGGCGAGATTCGAAAATATAATCCGCAAACCGAGTCATTTGAATGGGTTGATCAGACGCCTGAAGAGGTGAGTGACGGCATTACCATGGCCCGGACCAACATGTCCGTTTTAATCGGCGATTACCGCTGGCAGACCCGCATTTTTTTCGACACCCATCGCAGTTTGACTATCGCAATCATCAACAGTCGTGAAGAGGAGCTTTTGGGCTTTGTAAACTTGCTGATCGACAGTGATTACCTTTTAGAAAGCTATTTGACCCCCAAGATATCCGAACTGTTCAGGCCCGCTGAAGAAAGCGGCATCGTCGTGTGGCTGCATGACTGGACCCAGGATGAAGTACTTGCCTCCACCGACGAAAGTGTGCCGTACGATTTTCAGCTGGTGAGTACGACCCAGAATTTTCCGGATCTGCTGAACAATTGGAACCTGAAAGCATCCTTTACCGAAAGCCCCACGATATCGGCGTCCAGAGCAACTCTTATACGTAACTTGTCGGTTCTTGGAGCTACCGTTGTGTTTCTGATCGGAGCACTGGTGTTTATGTTCATCACTGCTCAAAAAGAGCGTAATTTGGCAAGGCGTCAGGCCGGGTTTTTGGCAAACGTGACCCATGAGCTTAAAACACCACTTGCAGTCATGCAGGCTGCCGGTGAAAACCTTGCAGACGGTCGAGTTAATGACGAAAGCCGTATTACGTCTTACGGCCGGCATATACATAACGAGGCAATGAGGCTCCGCGGGATGATTGAAAAACTGTTGGATGTCGCCAAAGCAGATGCCGGTCAGATGGTACTAAAACCAGAGTATGCCAATCTTGTTGATGAAATTAACACCTATCTTCAAAACAAACGCTCAATGATTCGGAGTGAAGGTGTAAAGGTCGATTTTCAATATGACGAGCCAATACCCAAAGTTTATATCGACCGAAGCAGTTTTGATACCATTTTTGGAAATTTAGTAGAGAATGCGATCAAATACAGCGGTGATGAAAAATATATAGGTATTCGTTTACGTAACACCGGGAAGCATCTTAACGTAGATGTTATCGACAATGGCCGGGGGATACCGCCAGGCGATCAGAAATATATCTTTGATAAGTTCTATCGCGTAGAAAGTTCATTGACGGCTAATACAAAAGGGCACGGTCTCGGTTTATCTATTGTTAAAGATTTGACCGAGCTCAATGGCGGTAGTGTCAGTGTTACAAGCGAAGAGAACAAAGGTTCCACATTTACTATAACGTTTCCCCTGGATTCTACAAACACAAACCAGACCCACAAGTTGAATGGAGAGTCAATCAACCAAGCCGAATCAGGCGACCAACGAAAGCGACAGAAAAGCAGCAAACCTGCTGAAACCTAATCAGATGCATGTTTTAATCGTCGAAGACGAGCCCAGTCTGGTCTTCACGCTTAAAGATACCCTCGAAAATGAGGGGTACAAAGTGCATGTTACAGATGATGGACAAGCGGCGTTGGATTTTATCGAAAATGAAGTCATACCGGATCTCATGATACTCGATGTCATGCTGCCGGGAATTAGTGGTTTCGATGTTTGTCGCAAAGTAAGGGAAAAGAAGCTGATGTTTCCGATCATCATGCTTACGGCCCGGGATCAGGAAATTGATAAGGTTACCGGACTTAACATCGGCGCTGATGATTATATCACCAAGCCGTTTGGAGTTAAAGAGCTTTTGGCGCGTATTCAGGCAAGAGTTCGCCGCGCCAGCACCTATTCCAAAGTCGCCGCAGTTGATGAAATCACACTTGGTGGCGATACCGTGCTTAAGTTGAACGAGGGTCGGGTAGAACGCCCCGATGGTAGCGAGGAGCTCACAACACGAGAAGTTGAGTTGATCCGCTTTTTAGCCTCTTATGCCAACGAGCCGGTATCCCGTGATGCCTTGTTGGAAAATGTATGGCGATACGAGTATAGTACCAACACCCGGACGGTCGACGTGCACGTATCCAAGCTTCGCACAAAGCTGGAAGTTACTCCCGATGATCCTCAGTATCTGGTAACCCTGCACGGTGTGGGTTACATGCTGAAAACCGGATAAGGTTTATAACTTAATTTTTAAGAGGCGGTGGCGTAAAGAACTATGTCACCGCCTTTTTTTTATTTTACGAATGGGCAGGTACCGAAGTAGCCGTTAATCTGCCGATATAATCAACGAAGCCTTTGATTTGTTTATCCAAAAGGGATTGTACCATCTCATCTTTGATCCCTTCCTGTTCATCAAAATTTTTGCGGACTCGCTGTATAAATACCCGCTCCGGAAAAATATAGGCATCACGATAAGAGGCGACCATCTGCATTTGTTCTACTGCGCGGAGTCCGCCGAATGAGCCGTCACCTTCTCCTATAAAACTTAAGGGCTTACCGTTGAGGCCGCCAGGGTAGGGCAGATAATCCACAAACATTTTGAGAATGCCGGGAAACGAACCGTTATACTCAGGAATAACCATTACCCACCCGTCGGAATCCAACAGCTGAGCATTAAAAGATTTCAACTCAGGAATATCTTTACCGTACTTACCCCCTGCTACACTTTGCAACGGAAATTCGGTGAGTGAAGCTACATTTGCGTCTACACCGAGAGATTCATATTTGGAACGCACAAATTTCGATACTTTATCAGAAAACGATCCCGGCCTGTCGGTACCGCTGATAATCGTGATTTTCATTTCAGATTTCGGTTTTATGGATAATTTCATACATCAGGAAAGTTTCTCTCTTAAGCGTTTTAACCGCTCCGAAAGTTCGGATTCTTTGCCTTCTTTTCCGGGTTCATACCATGTTTGTTTTACCGACTCAGGCAGGTACTGCTGTTGCACCCAATTGCCGTCATAATTATGGGGGTATTTGTAATCGTCTGAAGGGTTTTCCGATCCGGTATAGCTGGCCTCCAAAGCATTGGCCGTTTTATCTTTGAGATGCTCCGGTACCGGCTGAACGCCGCTGTTTTCCAGCTCCTGTTGCACCTGAAATACCGCACCGGTACTGTTGCTTTTCGGGGCCAGACTCAGGTAGAGGCAGGCGTGGGAGAGAAAATACCAACCCTCCGGCATTCCGCAGCGCTCAAACGCCATTTGGGCTGAATGGACAAAGGTTAGTGCCTGAGAGTCGGCCAGCCCGATATCTTCGGAAGCAAAAATATACATCCGACGAAAGATAAACATCGGATCTTCACCGCCCTGAAGCATCGCAGACATCCAGTACAGTGCCGCATCGGGATCACTGCCGCGCAAGCTTTTGATGAAAGCCGAGGCATAGTGATAGTGTTCGTCCCCGCCGCGATCGTACCGGACTTTCCTCGACTGGATGGATTGTTCGGCAATTTCCCTGGTGATATGTCGCACTCCGTCGGCATTTTCATCGGTCGAGAGTACGGCCATTTCAAGGGCATTCAGGGCATGGCGGATATCACCGGATGCCTTTTGCGCGATGAGGTTTAACACCCCGTCATCAACCTGAACGGAGTGGGCACCTATCCCACGCTCCGAATCATTCAACGCCCTTTCCAACAGAGCGGTCACTTCCTGTTGATCAAAAGGATTTAGTTCAAAAAGCTGACACCGGGAGAGCAGCGGTCCGACCAGTGAATAAAACGGATTTTCTGTTGTGGCTCCGATCAGCGTCAGCAGGCCGGATTCAATATGAGGTAGCAGGGCATCCTGCTGAGCTTTGTTCCACCGGTGGATTTCATCTACAAAAAGAATGGTCGTAGGGTGACCCATTTTTTGATATTGCTCAGCTTTATCTACGACTCCGCGTAATTCTTTTACGCCATCAAGGACGGCATTCAGCGATTCAAAGGGCAGGTTGGTGTCGTTGGAAATGATATGGGCCAGGGTAGTTTTCCCGGAGCTGGGAGGCCCGTAAAAAATCATCGAGCTGATGCGTTTACTTGCAATAGCCCGATACAGCAGTTTGCCCTCTTCGAGGATATGCGACTGCCCCGCAAACTCTGCGAGGGTGCGCGGCCGCATTCGCGTGCCTAAAGGTTGATGAGATTTGCTCGACGGTGACCCGGATGGCTGCTGCTTCCCCGGTTTTTCGGATTGATCTCCGAATAAGTCCATTATAACCTTCCGGTTATGATTTATGAATTATTAAGTGCTTGTAAGAAAAGTAGTGGTGTCTTACAGATACTATTAGGTCTGGCAATGTTGTATACACTCGATCACCTGCTTGATCTGCTTATATTTGAGCTCGTACAACATATTTTTCCCATCACGCACAGATACCAAAACATCTTTGTTTTTTAAAATACCCAAATGGTGGGAAGCTACAGCTTGCTCCAGCTCTAACTGCTCATAAATTTCGGTAACCGACATGCGCTCTTGCTCCGAAAGCAATTCAATAATTGCAATACGGATAGGATGTGCAATCGCTTTGAGCATGGTGGCACACCGCTCCAGTTCTTCGGGTTTGATTTGAGTAGTCTTCATATTCAAGAAATCGTATAGATATTTTTATAAGTATGCATAAATATCACCAAGAATGTCAAATGAAGATATTTATATACTAACACCACATTTCAATAGCCCGTTTGAAGAAAGGCTTTTATTAATGCGTTCAAAAGTTGTTTGTATGCAAGCATTTGTACCCGACAGCAAGATCATCAAAGCAACCTAATCGTTTGTACGGTGTTATATATCGGGTAGTTAATTTTAAGACTGCACTGATTCTTTAATCGATCGATTTAAGAAAAAATTGCCCGGCAAGTAATAAATTCAACCGGCGCAAACGCTACTGACAAGTCGCCTTAACAGAATGTGTGTTTATAATCAGAAAAAACAAATAGCTCCTGAGTTCACCCTTGAGGCTGTCTAAAAAGATAAGTTTGTCCAAGACTGACTTAAATAATTTAGGCGTCATTCCCGACTAAGAAGTACGGGGCGCGCTCGGAAATCCTGAAGCGATAGCGGAGGGATTGTCCGGGGGCCAAGGTTTATAGCTATTTTTTTGCCAAATTCTCCTGGATCCTCCGCCTGCTGGCGGATACCTCACGACCAGGATGACGTTTAATTAATTTAGGTTGCCAATTTCAATAATTTACTTTTTGGACAACCTTAGCAACCCCTCTCTATGGGAATATAGATGTCTCGTAGCACAACTATCCGAAAGTTTAAAAAAAGAACAGAACCCATATTTTTGGTAAAGAATCACCAAAACCTACTCATATGGGCCTGTTCAAAAGAGTTAAAAATAATGATAAACCAGTCATTCGCC
>SLJN01000323.1 GCA_007135115.1 Balneolales bacterium | reverse complement strand
TCCGGCGAACAACAGGCCTATACAGCAGATGAGCTCAGGCAAGCCCTGGAGCGATTAGGGTATTCCAACGTAAAAGTACAGAAGAAGCTGTTTTCTTTTAAAGGCGGTGTGCCGCAACAGGAGATCGTTTCCTTTATTCGTCTTTCCGCCGACCTGCTGAAGCAAAATCTTTCTTATGATGAAATACTGACTTTGCTTCAGGAGGATATCACCAACAAACGTCTGCGGGATACGGTTAAACAAATCCAAAGTGATCTAAAGGAAGGCAAAGAAGGCCAGGAGGTATACGGCAAACATGAGAATGTATTCGGTCGGTTTGCTTCCTATATGCTGAGTGTTGCATCCACCAGCGGCAATATGGCTCAGGTTTTCGCAAGTACGGCAGACTTCATGGAGCGTGATGCCACCTTCAAGAAAAATCTGCGCCGGGCTCTGCTGATGCCGGTTATCACGCTGCTGGCTGTAGTCGGGGTTATCATTTTTTACGTGGGCTACATTTTCCCGGAAACCGCCGAAATGTTTCTGGATTTCAATATTCAGCTTCCGCCGATGACCGAAGCCACACTTGATCTGAGCTACTGGCTGCAGCAATGGTGGTGGGCGATCACCTTGATCCACCTGATTCCTGTTGCCGGGTTGATCTTAGCCTCACGGACAAAAAACGGGCGGATTTGGCTGGACAGGCAGTTAATCCGAATTCCGGTTATGGGTGATCTGATGCATAAAACCAGTATTGAAATCTTTGCCCGGGTCTTTTATACCCTTTACAGTGGTTCCGGTCAAAATGTTGATGTGATGCGAGTCGCCGCAGAAGCATGCCGGAATAAGTACATTGAGAAGCAAATTAACCAGAAAGCGATCCGGATGATGCTTGATGACGGAGCGGGCCTTGTGGAGGCGCTGGAAGCCACCGATGTTTTTCCTACATCTGCGTTGAGCCGGTTTCGCCTGGGAGCAGAGTCGGGAACTTTGAAAGAGAATGCCCGGCAGCTTGCGGACTACTACAAAATGCAGACAACCTATCGGATGGATAGTGTAGTGGATATGATCAATCTGGGTATTAATATGGTTATCATGATCGTACTGATCGCCATTACAGTGGTCTCGTCAGAATCCGCACTAATTCAGCCGGATAGTGGAGATGGGTTTTAAAAAAATCCACATTACAATACACATTCGACCATAGAGAGAGTAAAAAAACAGGTTGGGTCATTTAAATGATTCAAAGAGAAAGCAGCTAAAAGAGAGAAGAACCGATGGCGCTACAATTAAATATCAGACAGTTATTGGGCAAAAATCTTGTCGAAAACGGGATCATCAATTACGAGCAGCTGGTCCAGGCTCTGGAAATACAGGAGTGTGAACCCGAGCAGCAAAAACGCAAGCTTCCGGAAATCCTCACCGATGATCT
This sequence comes from Balneolales bacterium, assembly GCA_007135115.1. GTDB lineage: Bacteria > Bacteroidota > Rhodothermia > Balneolales > Natronogracilivirgulaceae > SLJN01. Next base: position 3,755 of record SLJN01000323.1, on the reverse strand, counting down.
CGGAGTAGACCGGCATGCCATCCGACAGGCGCTTTGTGAAATTTACGCGATTCGGCAACTGGAAGCGGATTTGGAAATTACTGATGAACTCATTGACGAGATCAAAAGATTGTGTGAGTTCATCCCGGCTGAAATCAAAGAACAGCTTATTGCCCGAAAAGCCTTGCCGTTTCGTATGAAAGGGCAAAAGCTTGAAATTCTGGCGGAAGATCCGACTGATCCGCATCTGACAGAGCTCGGCTCCGGGATACCTGTAAAACAGTTTGAGCTGATATATGCGAATGAACAGTTCGTCCACAAGCTGATTGAGAAAATATCAGAAACCAAAAATGAATACCTCAACCAACTCGAAGGCATAGAATTCGAAGATACTGAGCCCGAGGAAGAGCATGAGGTTGACGAAGATGAGATAGATGCCGAAATCAATCAGAGTATGCTCAACTCCCTGGTAGAGGGCATGCTGGTTGAAGCGGTCCGCCTGGAAGCAAGCGATATTCATATCATCCCGGGAACCGGCAACAAAACCGATATATATTTCCGGTTCGACGGTAAGCTGCAGCTCTGGATGACACAGAACAACATCAAGCCTGAGGCAATATCAGCTGTGGTGAAAGATAAAACCCGAAATGTGGACCGATTTATTCGGGATGAATCCCAGGATGGCTTTATCCAAAGATTTATAGACGGTTCTATGCTGCGTTACCGGGTTTCAATCATGCCAATGGTTGGCAGCGAGTTCGATCGCAAATTCGAGTCGATCGTAATACGGGTTTTGGATGATCGAAAAGTGATCACCGATCTGAACTTATTAGGGCTGCAGGATAAAGCTTATGAGAATTTCACCAAAGCGATCTCAAAACCCTCCGGGATTGTCATTATCACCGGACCCACCGGAAGCGGTAAATCCACTACGCTTGTAGCCGCGCTGTATTCGGTGCTGGACCCATCCCGAAATGTGCTCACCGTAGAAGAACCGGTGGAATATCTGATAAAAGGGGCCCGCCAGTTAAGACTCTCCGAAGCGATGACGTTCGAACATGCCATGCGGGGTATTTTGCGACACGACCCCGATATTGTCCTGGTAGGAGAGATTCGTGATCTATTAACCGCAGAAATTGCCATTAAGCTGGCCAATACCGGTCACCTTACTTTTTCTACGCTTCATACCAATGACGCCCCAAGCGCAGTGGCCCGATTATATAAAATGGGAGTGGAGCCTTTTTTGATTTCAAGCGCAATCAACATGGTAATGGCTCAAAGGTTGCTGCGGCGGCTCTGCAAGCATTGCAAACAACCTATGACCAAGCCTGATGTGGAGCTGGCTAAATCATTGGGTTTCAGTTCTGAAGAGATTTCTAACAACACATTTTATAAACCGGTTGGTTGTGATCATTGCCACAATGGATACAAGGGGCGTATAGCTATCCATGAAGCGCTGTATTTCGACAAAGATATCAAGAAACTGATCTATGACTCCGGCAATGAAATTGATGAGGACGGAATCCGAAATACGGCCATCAATAATGGCATGTTGACTCTTAGAGCTTCGGGGCGGGAACGGGTAAAATCCGGGGACACCACCATGAAAGAAGTACTGGCCAATACGCTGGAAGACGAATTTTAAACAATCAAGAGAAAACCACTATGGTAGATACATCGGATTTAATAATGGTTATTGCGGCATTGAGCATGTTCGGAATGATTCTGACCAATACCAATCGGGTCATTTTGGGTAATCAAAATACCATCGTAAATGCGGAGCAGGAAGCGACAGGTATGGCACTTGCCAATGAAATTATCGAAGACGCACGCCGAAAACACTTTAACAGCGCATTGAAAGACAATCCGGAAGGGGATTGGCCTTCGGAATTTTCGGATCAATTCGGAGCACCGGCTGGAGCTAACGGACTTGAAGATTTCTATGCCTGGGAGCACTACCATGATTATCGGGATACAATAGATACCGAACAGGGTAAATGGTATCGAAGTGTTCAAGTCCATTTTTGTGATTTGGATGACCCTGGCACTCCGGTGAATGAGCCGACTTTCCATAAACAGATGGTTGTGACCGTAAAGCCGGCTGAAAACGAATACCGTGTACAAATGCAATCGGTCCGAACGGCCCATGAATACTACACACCTGATTAATACAGCGAGAGGTAAAAAATGAATATTGGTTATATCACCGGCCTTATAGTAGGAGGGCTATTATTGATCTCCGTAATTACACTCACGAACCGTATGAATGAAAACTCGGGGCAAGTATCGCTTTATCATACCGCCAGGGTGCAACATAACACCTCTGTAAAGTGGATGACCGATGAGTTGCGCAAAATCGGTTACAGGGTTGATGCGAATGCAGCTCCGATTGTAGAGGCCGATAGCACCTCAATTACATTTCACTATCGCAGGTACGATGAGCCTGATCCCGTACAAGTCAGATGGCATCTGGGAGAGCAGCAGGATGGAGCCGGATACACCTTAATCAGAACGGAAAACGGAGATGATGCAGTCATCAATCAAAATGTGAAAATTGCCGGATTTACTTATCTCGACGAGTATGAACAAAAACTTGAAGAACCGATAAATCCACAGGATATAAGAAGAATCAAAATTCTGCTTGAGACCGAACCGGCAGAACAATGGGGTCGAAATTCGATTTCGACACGCTACGAAAGCAGTATAGTTCCACATAATCTAAACTTATAAGAGAGTACCTATGGGACGTCCACTTTTAATTATCGTAACAGGTTTAACGGTTGTATTCGGGATAATTCAACTCGGAGTCTGGCAACGGATCAGCCTGATAGATGAGGATAATTCCGAATCAGCTAAAGAATACGATTTACGTCATCATGCCCGGAGTGGGCTGGATGAGGGTATTCGTAAAATCAGCCATGAAGAAAACCCCGCATTTCCATTTGAATTGATGGTAGACGGCATTAGCATTGAAGTAGATGTTTACGATGGTACCGGTATGGATTTGCAGCCGCACCAGACCCGATTAGACGTACGGGCACGCGGATATGGAGGAAAGACGTATGAGATGCATGCGATTGTTCAACGGCCTCAGCCCATCCCCGAAACAAAAGGTGCTGTCGGGTTATACGGTGAGAATAACCACCTCAATATCAGGGGGGATGTAGAAATCAGCGGATATGATCAATCCGGTTCCGGCCATGATCTGCCCGGAATTGTCGGGGTTTCAGATGAAGAAGATGCCCTGAGCATGAGCGGAAATGCCTATACCATTGAAGGAGAGCCAGACGAGTATGTTCAGGATGAAGAGATGAATACAAGTGAGCTGGATGAATATTATGAACGCTATATGGAAATGGGCCAAAGATTTACGGATGAAAGCACCAGTTTTGGCACACCCGATAATCCGGAAATCATGATTATGGAAGGCGAAAACAGTTTTAGCGGCGGTACCGACACTATGGGTGGAGTCATCGTTGTACCGCCGGGGTCTAAGCTGGAATTGGGCGGCAACTTTGAATTTGAGGGACTGATCCTGAACCTTGGCCAACTCGAAGTTAGGGGAAATGTAGATATAAGTGGCGGGATTATGTTCGGCGATAATTCGGAAGCAGATTTTGAAGATGCCGATGAGCATGAAATGACCGGAACCTCACGCATTAGTTTTGACAGCAGTGTGATCAACAATCTGAAAGAAAAGATTGACATATCTCACCCGAATGAACCCAAACAAATGGTGGCACTCTATGAATAGCGAAATGAATAGTGATCACATG
>SLJN01000035.1 GCA_007135115.1 Balneolales bacterium | reverse complement strand
ATTAATTACCCTTCCATGCGTTTTATCAACTGAAGCCCAACGTATTCAGCCAAAAATTCATCCAATGATTACCCGGAAGAACCATATATGTCGATAAGCGGTGATATTATATATTATCCCTACAAAGCTATCAGGCCGGTTTACGAAAAAACCAACTGGCACCGGAAAGTTATTGATGAAGTGGATAGCCCAAGGCTTCGGTGGGCTTACGCACACTGTCGTGAAGTAACTCGTCAATTCGCGAAAACTTTTTATCTGGCTACCCGTTTTCTACCTCGCCAAAAACAGCGAAGCATCTTTGCCATCTACGCGTTGTGCCGATATTTAGACAATGTCGTGGACGATGCCGCCGATCCGGATTTTGGCCAAACAATGGATGCCGATCAGCTTCGGGCGGTTATGGATGAGTGGAAAAAACATCTCAACCATGCTTACAATCGTTTTGATACCGACAACCCGATTCTTTTGGCGTTCACGGATGTCCTTCGCTCCTATAATATCCCGATTGAGTATCCGCTTGAGCTTATCGATGGCGTGTGCATGGACATCACAAAAAACCGGTACGAAAACTTTGATGAGCTTTATGGCTACTCCTACAAAGTTGCTTCTATTGTTGGATTAATGACCAGTGAGGTTTTCGGTTATGATGATCCCAAAGCTCTGGAATATGCTGTGGATCTTGGAATTGCGATGCAGCTCACTAATATATTACGCGATGTCGGTGAGGATTTAAAACGTGATCGCATCTATTTGCCTCAGAATGAAATGCGACATTTCGGCGTCACCGATAAATCGTTGTATGATGGGGTGATGGATCAGAGATTTGTGGACCTCATGAAATTTCAGATAAATCGGGCGCGCCAATACTATAAAAGAGCGGCTAACGGTATCCCCATGTTAAATCGGGACAGCCGGTTACCCGTGTTGTTGGCCCATTACAATTACAGCAGGATTCTGGACCGCATCGAGGAAAATAATTATGATGTGTTATCACAACGAGCCTATCTCACGATGCGCGAAAAACTGGCCATCTTGCCAAAAGTGTGGTCTATGATAGACCGGCCTGCTGAGGGGACAATCCGAACGGATCAATAATCGGGCAATGTTGAAGAAAGCCGATAGTGCTTTAATGACACTAATTTAATCCAGGCGGTACCACCATCGCTCTGCTGTAAATCCTATTATCAGCAAGATTAAACCGGGGATGAGGAAACGGGGGTAGAGGTCATGGTAGTCCGTATAGACCACTTCGTCAATGATGCTGGTCTCTAATTCATCAATAGCATCATAGACTTCCTGAAGCTCTATATTATCCGTCGCTCTAAAATACCGGCCGCCGGTACGTTCGGCAATGTGTCTCATCATCTCTTCATCAATAGCTATCGGGATATCGTAATACCGGTCTCCTCCGGTACCATCTGATACCGGGTATGGAGCGAAATCGCCTTCAGCACTGGCTCCGATTGTGTGCACAGTTATGTCGTGTGCCCGGGCCAGCTCACCGGCTGTGATCGGATCAATTTCACCGGCATTATTTTCTCCATCGGTCAGCAAGAGAATCACCCTGGATTCGGCGTCGCTGTCGCGCAGACGGTTAACGGCAGTAGCCAGGCCCATACCAATGGCTGTTCCGTCGCGCACCATACCAAGGTCGATGTCGGCAAGTTGATTTCTCAGCAAGTCGTGATCAAAGGTAGGTGGGGCAACAGTAAAGCTTTCCCGGGCAAATATTACCAGTCCGATACGATCATCCGGACGATTCTGAACAAACTCATCGGCTACATTACGGACGGCTATCAACCTGTTGGGTTCCAGATCTTCAGCAAGCATGGATGAGGAAATATCGATCACCAAAACGATATCCCGACCTTCTACGGTGCGCTCAACTCGTTCTTCTTCATTTTGAGGGCGGGCAAGGGCTATAATCAGCAAAACAACAGCAGCCCATTGCAGCCCGCGTAATATCACCGGGATATAAGGTCCGGGGTTGCCGCGCAGGTTACTGAGGTGAGAGACACCCGAGTAGGTCAGCTCAGGCAGCCGCTTTCGCAGATGGTGCAGGTATTGAAATCCGATTCCGATCGGAATCAACAGCAGCGCTAAAAACCATTCCGGATTAGCCCAACTCAAACCGACACCTCCTTTTTGGGACTGCCGTTATTGACGGGTGAGATATATTCAGTTTCATCTGATACTGCTTCTTCCTCCTCTTCTTCGAACAGTCGCATCAGATGCATCAAGCCACGATCATAGTCAGCTGCAAGGGTTGAAACTTCACCGGCATCCCTAAGGGCTTCATCAATATCTTGTTGATGGGGGCGGAAACCGGCAAATTTGACCCGGTCGCAAAGTTTAAGCACTCTGAGTAACGGACGCATCATATCAGCCGGTAGCATGCGGCGATTTAAATGCTCTTCCAGTTCCGTATGGGTGGACTCCAACGCAGGAACCTCGTGTACTTCAGATAGATATTTTCGCAACGCATAACTGAGGTCGCGGAACAACAGATCAAAATATTCCAGTGGAGGCTGATACTCTTCCCGGATGCGCCAGAGCTCCGCATTCAGCCGGTCCAACGGACTTTCCCAGGCAGGCTCGGGTTCCGGCTCAGGTTCTTCTTCGGGCTCGGGAATGACGCGTGTTTTTTCTTTCCAGTACAGATAGGCGAGTGTTCCTGCAACGGCTAAAAACGCCAGTATTCCAACCCAGAGCCAGATGGCCAGGGCTGAAAATTCAAATAAGGGTTTGAGCGGACGAAATGCTTCGCTTTCATCTTCGACCATACCTTCGAATACGAATGATCGCCCGGGGCTGGAAACGTAAGTCGTATCCTGACCGGATCTCAAACCGACTTCAAGGTCGGGAACGTAGGTATTTCCGGCGCCGAAATATTGCAGCTCATAGGTGATACTTTTGATCATGCCATCATCAAGCTCGGAGCGGTTCAGGATTTCGAAGTCACCGCCGAATTGTGCCGAGTCTGGGTAGATCACTTCATCATAATCTTCCCAGTCGCGGAGCATTACGGTGAATGTAAAGGTATCACCGACCGAAAGCGTGTCGACTTCCAGACTACTGGAGGCATCCTGGGAAACCACCCGAAGAGGAAGAAGTGCCAATAGCAATAGTAATATTAGTAAGAAGCCGGTTCTGGTCATTATAATCTGGTCATTCTTCTCTGAAAGAAGCGCATCAGTTCCCTGATGTAAGATGCATTGGTTTGAACGTTGACCATATCGATTTTGTATCGACGGATGGTTTCTTTCAATTGTTTCTGATAAGCCTGACGACGTTCGTGATAGTCTTTTCGCACGGAGGGCAGTGAGGTATCCACCATTATGGTTTCGCCGGTTTCCGCATCCCGGAGCGGGAGCAGGCCAAGGTTGGGAAGTTCATATTCAAGCGGATCGGTAACCTGAACGGGAACCAGCTCATGCCGACGGTTGGCGATTTTCATGGAAGTCTCGTAGGGTTTAGACTGAAAATCGCTGATCAGTACAATGATGGATTTCTTTTTAATCACCCGCATCACATAATCCAGTCCGGCACTGATGTCGGTACCGGAATGCTGTGGTTCTGAGGAAAACAACTCCCGGATCAACCGGAGAACGTGACGACGGCCTTTTCGCGGTGGAATTATTTTTTCGACCCGGTCAGTAAATAAAACCATGCCGACCTTATCGTTATTGGAAATCGCCGAAAGCGCCAGTACAGCACTGATTTCGGCAACCAAATCCAATTTGCGTTGGTTGCCGCTGCCAAACAAGCCGCTGCGGGATATATCCACACAAAGCATAACCGTCTGCTCGCGCTCTTCATTAAATAGTTTGATATAAGGCTGATTGTACCGTGCCGTAACATTCCAGTCGATACTTCGCACATCATCCCCATACTGATAGGGCCGTACCTCAGCAAACATCATCCCCCGACCTTTAAATGCCGATTGATACTCCCCGCTGAACAGGTTATTGACCAGTTTGAGAGTCTTTAACTCAAGCTGTTTTACTTTTTTATAGAGGTCGGTGACTTCCAATATCGGGCTGTTAGGGTTTCTAAACTCGGTTGTTGAACAGGGTGAAGTTCGAAATCAAGTCTTATAATTGCCAATCCAAATTAGTATTCAGCATCTTTGTGTTTAACCACAGGGGCACAGAGGAACACAGGGAAGGGTTATGGGCAAAGAACTAACGTCGAAACCACAAATAACAGGCACCAAATTTCGTGAAACCACAAATAACAAGCACCAAATCTCAAATAAATTTCAAAGTCCAATTTTCAATGACCCAAACCAGCCTCGGCAGCCGTTTGAAATTTCAGAATTTGAGCATTGGAGCTTATTTGAAATTTGCAATTTGATCATTGCGATTTTGTCAATTCCTTCGCGCCCTTTGCGTCTTAGCGGTTTATCCCACTAAGTCCTCAAACTTCAGAAAACTTTAGTAACCTTTTCCATTGCCTGTCGTCTTACCTGTGGTTTTGCTTGAAGGTTAGTGGCATAACTGCGTTATCTTATTTCAAAATTTTCAGATTTTGCAGCTTCGCCACTACCTGTAGTAGATTCGAAATCCATAATGAGCTCATGCGAAATTGATGATCAAAAGGTCATCAGCGACATTCAAAGCGGCAATACCGAGCAGTTCCGGCTGATTGTAGACCGGTACGCACCGGTGGTGTTTCATATCGTGCGCCGATTTGAAAAAGATGAGATACATGTCAAAGAGCGTGCTCATGAAATTTTTCTCAAAATCTACGAAAGACTGAATTCTTATAACGGGGATTCAGCTTTTTCATCCTGGGTTTACATGGTAGCGCTGAATTACTGCCGGGATGATTACCGAAAAGAGCAGCGCCGGAATAAGCGAATGGATGAATATGGCGAAGAATTGTCAGATAGTTGGTTTGAAAGTGAAGATAATCCGGAACACGATATGATCAACCGGGAAACAGCCGGATTGCTCGATGCCGGAATAAAAAAACTGAAACCCGATTATGCCCTGCCGCTGATTATGAAATATCGCGAAGGCCTCAGCTACGAAGCGATATCGGAGGTGTTAAACGTCTCGGTAAGCGCTCTGAAAGTTCGAATACATCGGGCACGTAATGAATTGAAGAATATTCTGGAGGATAAGTTATGAATCCGGATAAAAATGAAATCATACAAAAACTT
>SLJN01000104.1 GCA_007135115.1 Balneolales bacterium | reverse complement strand
GTTGCAGTGATCACGGAGTGCCCCCCGGCGTTTACCTTTATGCGACCCAAAAGCTGCTTCCGCTTGTTGATCGCCTGATGTATGGCGAGGCTTGTTCGTTCGTACCGGTTTACCGGAAGCCCAAAGAAGAGAAAAAAGCAGAGCAAACCGGATAAGTTGTGAGTGATTCTGCAAACCCGGTGTTGGTTACCGGTGTCAGTCGGGGAATTGGCGAAGCTGCTGCAAAAGTCCTTCTGGAACAGGGTTGGAATGTGATTGGCACCTTTAATCACAACAGCCCTTCGGAAGAACTGACTGTTTATTCTCATTTCGAGCCTTTACAGGTTGATTTATCGGATACAGATCAACTTTATTCCGTGCTTCAAAAAGTTGTGAAAGACCGGCAGCCTGAAGTTCTGGTAAATAATGCCGGCATATCCGAAAGCTGCGAAATGGAAGCCGCTGATGCCGGTTGGCTTGATTTATGGGATCGCACACAGCAAATCAACCTGAGAGCCGCGGCTTTGCTTGCAAAATGGCATCTGCCGATTTGGAAAAATAAAAGTAAAGGCAGGCTCATCAATATAGCTTCAAGAGCTGCTTATCGGGGAGATACGGAGGAATTCGCGGCTTACGCGGCATCAAAAGCAGGATTGGTGGCTTTCGGTAAATCCGTTCTGCGAAATTATGGTAAGTTCGGCATCGAAGTTTACAGTGTCGCACCGGGTTTCATCAATACGGATATGGCCAAAGATGCCGCTGAGGTGCATGGGCATGATTACATCGTATCCGATATACCGATGGGCTACCTTCCGGAACCCAAAGAAGTTGGAGAAACCATAGGTTTTCTGGCAAGTGGTAAAGCGCCTCAGCTGTCAGGATCGACTATTCATCTGAATGGCGGATCTTACATGCTATAACAGCTTCAGGTAATTTTCGAAAGAATACCGTAGCACCGGTCGCTGCGTTTAATATTTTAAATCCGGCCGACTAACATAACACATCTTTTTAAATGACAATCGGACAGCGAAAAAAAGACCATGTGAGCCTGTCTGTAAGCGGAGAAGCTTCCTATTCCAAACCCGTCGGATTTGAACGATTTGATTTCATTCACAACGCACTACCGGAAATCAATCTGGATGAAATAGATCCCTCAGCAGAATTTTTAGGATATCGGGCGGATGTTCCTTTATTCATTTCCTCCATGACCGGTGGCTATACCGAAGCGGGGCAGGTCAATAGGATTATAGCGTCATTCTGCCAGGAACATCAAATTCCATTTGGAGTTGGGAGCCAACGAATCATGCTGGAGCAACCGGAAACTACATCATCCTTTTCGGTTGTGCGTGAAAAAGCTCCTGATGCCTTTATTGCTGCAAATATCGGCGGGTGTCAACTTCAGGAAGCAATCCAACGGGATCAGGTAAACGTTTTGATTGATGCCATTCAGGCGAATGCGATAATTGTACATTTAAATGTGCTACAGGAGTTGATGCAGCCTGAAGGCGACCGAAATTTCAAAGGGATACTACAGGCGATAGCGGCTTTGATTAATAGAACCGAACTGCCGGTCATTGTAAAAGAAACCGGAGCAGGAGTTAACGGTGAGGCCGCTCGAAAGCTCATCGATGCCGGGGTATCGGTTGTTGATGTTGCAGGATCTGGCGGAACCAGCTGGGCCAAGATTGAAAACCGCCGTCGGCATCTCGAATATCATCCCTTCGATGAATGGGGTAATTCAACGGTAAATTGCATTATAGAAGCCAATCAGGCCGGTCTTGCGAAAAATCAAATTGTGGCATCCGGTGGGGTCAGAACGGCTGTTGAGATGGGAAAAGCACTTTGTTTAGGCGCCGGGTTTACGGCAATGGCGCAGCCTGTGATCGAACGAATTCATCATGGTGGTTACGAGGCCTTAGAAACGTGGTATAAAGAACTTAAACATCAATTTACCGTAATGATGTGTCTTTTGGGATGCAGGCGGGTAGATGATTTAAACGAGGGGCTTCTCAGAAATGAGAAATAACTGCATGATTATTAATCACAATTGTTATTTTAGCCCGCTTAATTCATACCGAAAATTTAATTGCGAGCTTGCGTGACTGAACACCTCGACAAGGCTTTAGAAGATTTAAAATTACCTGATCATCCAGCGCGGCTTTTCGACCCGATCCGCTATACGTTGAATGCGGGAGGTAAACGATTCCGGCCGTATCTGACTATGCTTGGTTGTGAACTTGCCGGAGGAGATCCCATGCGCGCCATACCGGCTGCGGTTTCGGTAGAGCTGCTTCACAATTTCACATTAATCCATGATGATATTATGGATGATGCCGAAACCCGGAGGGGACAGCAATCCGTGTACAAAAAATGGGGCACCAATGATGCCATTTTAAGCGGTGATTATATGTTTGCCCTCGCCATTGAACAGCTCGATCGTTACCGAAACGATCATGAATTGGATAAAGAGCGATTTGGGTTACTGTATCACACCTTATTGACAGGTGTGCGAACGGTTTGCGAGGGGCAAAGCAGAGACATGGAGTTTGAAAAACGGCATGATGTCGATATTCAGCAATATTTACAGATGATTGGCCAAAAAACGGCAGCACTGCTTAAAACTTCTATTGAACTTGGAACGCTTGTCGCAAATGCCGAAAGTCAATTAACTCTTAACGCCGGAGATATGGCCTATCAGGCCGGACTTGCATTTCAGATTCAGGATGATGTACTTGACGCAACCGCCGATGCCGAAAAATTCGGAAAGAAAATCGGTGGCGATATCCGGGAGCAAAAGAAAACCTGTTTATATGTAATTGCATCGCAGCGATTAAATGAACAGGGGAGAAAAGAGCTTGCCGAAATATATGAGCAAAATCAGGTAAGCGAAGAACAGGTACAGAACGTAATCAACATATTTCATGAAACCGGTGCCATCCGGGAAGCGCGGAATCTATTAGAATCTTATTACCGAAACTCTATCGAAAGGCTCGAAGAATTTGATAAAATAGAGGCGCGGGAAAAAATAAAAACCCTTTTAGATCAGTTAAGAAACAGGGAAAAATAGGTGACTCAAAACCGCTGTATGATTAATAAATTAACAAAGATACAAACCCTTGCTGTTTTTGGCTTAACAGCTGCAATTCTATCCGCTTGCGCATCAGGTACGACTATTCGTCCCGGTGATTCCGTGGATGAAGCATTCGAAAAGTCCATGGAACTTTATGAAAACGAAAGGTATGGCGACGCTGCTGACGCATTTGAAACCGTCCTTTCGATCGGCCGTGGAACCGAATATGCCAGGGATGCTCAATACTATTTGGCAAAAAGCTATTACAACAATAACCAATTTCAGATAGCGGCAAGTGAGTTTCAGCGTTATTCGGCTTCTCATCCTCGTTCTGAGCGCCGAACTGAAGCGCAATTCATGGAGGCGATGTGCTATTACAATCTAAGTCCGCGATATCAATTGGATCAGTCTGATACGCACCGGGCTATAGAAAGGTTTCAACTCTTTATCGAACGCAACCCTGATGATGAATTGAGGGCTGACGCTGAAGAAAAAGTGGACGAGTTGAGAAAGAAGCTGGCAAAGAAGAATTATCACGCCGGCCGATTCTACATGCAGATCAGCGAGTTTGAGGCTGCCGCCATCTATTTTGAAGAAACCATAGATAACTACCCCGAGACCAAATGGGCTGAAAGAGCACTCGCCGATCAGATTCAGGCCTATGTGCGCTATGCTGATAACAGCATTGAAGAACGTCAGGAAGAGCGTTATCAGAAAGCGGTTGAAAGCTTCGAGCGGTACCTGCAGATTTTTCCCAGAGGAGAAAACAGAGAGCGTGCCGAGCGCTACCATCAGCGTGCCTTAGATGGCATCTCAGATGCTGAAGGTCTGGCCAGTTCATGACTCAGCGTGTGGGGGTAATGGGCGGAACGTTTGACCCGCCCCATGCCGGCCATGTTGCAATAGCGCAATCTTTCTTAAACAGCGGTCTGCTGGACCGGTTGTTAATATTACCTACTCCGGTCCCCCCGCATAAACCTGACGCGAAGCTCACTCCTTACGAGCATCGCTTGCAGATGACTCGCATCTGCTTTGAATATCTGGAACGCACCTCCGTTGATGATTTTGAGTTAGCGTTACCTTCCCCGCATTATACCATTTACACCCTCCGAAAGCTGTCCAAACAAAACCCGCAGGCGGAATTTAGTTTATGCATCGGCCAGGATTCGCTTAATTCATTAAAATCCTGGTATAAGTGGGAAGAGTTGGTAAGCGAATACGATATATACGTTACCCGCAGACCGGATGCTACTGAAGGGGATGATGCAGTCAGCTCAGGTCGAATTTATTTTGTTGATCATCAACCTCACCGGGCTTCATCTACTGCGATTCGCGATTTTCTTAAAAAAGGAGAAATTCCAGAGCATTTGTTATGTGATGGTGTTCCTGATTACATCAGAGAACATCGATTATACCAACAATAATTTTTTGTTAGTGTCTGAAAGAAAACGCATGATACTATTTGGAAACAACAGGTAATTAAGGTAAATCAGTAGATTAAGAAAAATAGTTTGCTGCATGGGGTGATTCGATCCCTCAATTACCTGATTGCCTGAATTACCGAATATACCGAACCAACCGGATCAGATCTTGACGTTTTCTTTAGACACTACATGTTTTCTTTCAGGCACTAGTTAGCATCAGTACGCTTCTTCCTAAAAAACTCAGTTAAAAGTGCTGAGCAATCAGCTTCCAGGATGCCATGGATGACTTCAATTTGATGATTTAGCTTATTATTCTGAACCAGGTTGAACAGACTGCCACAAGCTCCCGCTTTATCATCGAGTGCTCCGAAAACCAGTCGTTCCGCCTTGCTCCACACCAAGGCACCGGCACACATTGGGCAGGGTTCAAGAGTCACATATACCGTGCAGTTGGTCAGATATTTTTCACCCAGGTATTCATGAGCCGATGACATGGCTATCATTTCAGCATGTGCGGAAGGGTCCTGAAGTTGTTCAACCTGATTATATCCGCGGCCGATGATCATGTGATCTTTAACAATAACGGCGCCGACTGGTACTTCACCCGCTTCAAAAGCTTTTTCTGCTTCCTGAAACGCTTTAATCATGTAGGATTGGTGTGGGGCTGATAAAATCCCACCATCAAAATCTGAATCTGAAATAGTCATTATCTGAATCTCGCGGGTTTTACAATGTGAAAATGCTTTGTTATAATTGGTTCTTTGAAAATCAGGACTATAAAATTGACGATATGCCCGAAGCGAACACGGATATCCAGTCGTATCTGGAGCAACATATCCGAAACATTCCGGATTTCCCCAAACCGGGAATCCAATTCAAAGATATTACACCCCTGCTTTTAGATTCGCAATCATTTAAAATTGTACCTGAACATTTAATTCAGCCCTATAAGTCACAAAAAATAGACTATGTAGCCGGTGTTGAATCTCGTGGGTTTTTATATGGTACTATAATGGCATCACTGTTAGGGGCCGGATTTATTACAGTACGAAAACCGGGAAAATTGCCGGCTGATACCATCAAAGCAGAATATGAACTTGAATATGGTACAGATGAACTTCACATGCATAAAGATGCCATAAAGCCCGGCAGTAAGGTCATAATTCATGATGATTTGATTGCAACCGGAGGATCAGCACGAGCTGCTGCTGAACTAGTTCAGAAAACTGGAGGTGAAGTTGCCGGCTATAGTTTTATCATGGAACTCGGGTTTTTAAATGGACGGGAGCAGATTGAAGGTATTAGCGAAGTTCACTCCCTGATAAGTTATTGAAAACTTAAATCTTAAATTTTACTGGCAGCTATAACCAAGACGTACTACGGGAAAAATAATTGATAATTCTTATTTTGCAGTAAATTTTGCTGTTTGCTAAGATTGGATATAAGATGTTAGTACGTATTTGTGCGGTATCTGAGTAAGAAGTTGTAGCAATTTATTTATAAGGAAAAATAATTGCCTGTTGATTTAATTTTTTAGTTTCCAATGACTAAAACGATATTTATATTAACCACCACTTAAAGTAGCTTATTAGCACGTGGTCCGTTGTCGAACAAAAGACCGGTTTTAAGTTTTTTACTACATCGAAAACACTCAATCAAAATTATAACACGGATAACATGGTCAAACCAAATAAACTCAGGATCTTTGGGAACCTCCTCATCGGTATGGTATTAATTACCTTTGCTGCCTGCGGTCCGTCTCTGGAGTTGACAGATGTCGAGTACTCCGAGCCCATAGAGTCGGTACTCGAGCCTGATGCAGACGGAAACGTCGAGGATCCACGTACCGGACTGAAATTTAACATTCTTGCCTTGCAGGAGGAAGAAACCGGTGAAGGCACATCTGTAGAAACCCCTGAAGTACGAGTAATCCGCAACATTGAAGGATACTACTTCATCACCGCTCCCGGATACCGCAATGTATATGTATTCGAGTCGGTGGAATCGGGGCTGGACCTCTATGAAATTATTGAAGTCGACGAGGATGGAATTGCCGAACCGGCTTTCAATCAGCGTACCCCGGACATTGAATTGCTCGACGGAGCTGATGTCACGTACTTGTTGAATAAAGACGGCATTGTGGAATAAATTAAAACTGGAGTATTTAACCGAAACTTATGATGACTAAGCAAGCAACAATAACGTTTTTTTCGATCCTGCTGGCACTGAGTCTCGGACTGTCTTCTCAAGCCGTTGCGCAATTTCAGTCCGACTTCGAGGTACGTAAAAACTTTCTGGATGAAAATGAACGTCTCTTTCAGGAGTTGAAAGATGCCGATTCTGTGGATGAAGCAGAAGACATTATCGATCAGATCAACGATCTCGACAACCAGTATGGTGAACATTCCGATTTTCTGGATCGCGTTCTGAGTCCTGAAACTTATGACCAGCGAGTAACCAACTTCCGTGAATTGGCAGAGGTTACACGTGAGCGTCTTTCCAGACTGGAAGACCGCGATGGCGATGTGGCAGATTTGGATGACGAAATTGCATCCATGACCGACAGTCTTGCAGAAAGCAACGAGCGAATTGATGAACTCGAGTCCGAACTGGCCTCCATGCGACAAGATCGTAATCAATTCCGTAACCAGAGTGCTAACCTGCGTCGTCAGTTGAGCGAGCGAGATGAGTTCATCCTTGATATGGTTGATTCTATCTTCGTTGCTTACAATGATGTTGACCTGGAGTCACTTTCTCCTGGCGAAGTTGAAGAACTCGGCCTCGATATTGATATCGAAAATGTACTGGGCCACATCGAATCTGTGGTTCAAAACAACATGGATTTTCTCGATACCCACACCGAACTCAGCGCTCAGGATTTTCTGAACCTGTATGCTGTACAGGTTGAGTTCAAGCGTATGTGGGATAATCTCGGCCCGAAACTCGCAAACATTTATGTTGGAGATGATCAGCGTCAGCAGCAGCTTGATGACATCGACTCCGATATGTCTGAATGGGAGAACAAAGTTGACGAAAGCGCATGGAGCTCTGTAGCCTCTGCATTCGATGATCGTGAAATTGATGTCTCCGCTTTCGATGATGCCGTTTCTTTCTACACCAGCCTCAGCTCTTATCTGGATGATGCGATCGCTCGCGCTCA
Organism: Balneolales bacterium; assembly: GCA_007135115.1. Taxonomy (GTDB): domain Bacteria; phylum Bacteroidota; class Rhodothermia; order Balneolales; family Natronogracilivirgulaceae; genus SLJN01. The sequence goes on along the minus strand of SLJN01000104.1, from coordinate 10,352 downwards.
GGATGAAGGTGGCAGTGACGAAGAACTCGAGCGATATCAGCAATTCGCCGACGTTTGGAGAGAAGATGTTAAGGTTGACTGGCAACCGCATCTCATCAACGCTAACCTTCTCGATTACGAGAATGTAGCTTCTCTCGATGACAAACTCGCTGACTGGAAAGTCTACGCTCAACCACGTTCCTACGCATTTCTGATGTACCTCGGACTGGCTCTGGTTATCATCCTGATCTTGGGTGGTCTCTGGTTGAACGAACGTAACAAAAACAAAGCGAAAACTTCCTGATTTCGCATAAGAAATAGTTTTCGATAGTTTATTAAGCCGGTTGGGTTCTCCTGACCGGCTTTTTTTGTTTATAAACCATAGGGTAAGAGCAAACCTTGTCAACTCTTGAACTCCTTTATCATCCAGAATTTTGGAATGTAGGATCAAAGGTAGGCTTAATTTGATCCTACATTTAAGGGAGCATTTTAGATTGCCAAATCCTATTTGGGTTCAAGCAGCATAGCTTAGAGGGTTTACATATTGAACTAAGAGACAGTCAACAAAGAAAGTTAATCCTTTGATTTTAGGACACAGCTGTTCAACTTCGATAGAGCAAAGGAAAGGGTAGGTTTATATACCTACAAAATTAAGTAGTATTCAAATATGAGAGAGTGCAATCAATTAGATTGAAGGCTTTGCAAGCTACTCATATAGTTATCAATTAAATGAAACTGATAAAGCTGTGAAGACTTGTTCGGTTTTCGGGTTTACAGCCAGCAATATATTCATAGGAATTGAGGTGCTTGATGATAGTGAAATATCCCTACTGGCTTCCATACCCACTTGGTTTATAACAAAATCTCCATCGTAATCAAGATCTACAAATCCGCCTTCTTCTGATTGTTGACCGGATACAAACGGACGCAATTCGGATTCTCCAATGGCAAAGTTAGTCCCGGCCTCAATATACATGGTCGGTTCAATGGCATTTCGTCCCCAAAAAGAGTAACTCGCGGTAATGTCGGGTGCTATATCTCCCTGACCGCTAATTTCTAATTTCGACTGGAGCAAGTGTCCGGTTGATGCTTCATCAAACTCAAGCAATGGCATTCTTGTATCGAATCTATTTTGGATTTTTGGGGTAATATCTACGTTCGTTGATGTTTCCAACGTGTAGGAAAATTGGGTAACTAATTCCTGGAAGGCATCACTATCCGGATAAAAGTTGATGGGTTGTATTCCTTTGAAGGTTAGATTAGCATTCCCCGAATTAAAGCCGAGTGCCGGAAGTATATGAGGTGAAGTTCCTCTGGCTTCACCTCGATAGATCATCTGTGAAGTCAGGTCAGCTTGTGGCACGAAACTGTTATCAGAGGATAAAACCTTATTTGGTAAAAAAAACAGAATATTCAAGAAGAAGATAATGCCGAAAATTGAAGTTGCAGATCTCATAATCATCGTGTTTAGGTCATTAAATCCATGTTTATCTGAGAAGCCTCAGTCATGGTTTTGAGTGAAAGAGCCTGTGTTGATTTTCTATTGGCTTATATTTGATTATGATATAACCTTAATGAAAGTCTCTTAAATCTATCAACGAATTCAATTATTTTGGCATTCCTAAAAATATTATTGCAATGATTCCCTAATATGAGATATGATTAATCATTCAGAAGCTTTCGGAGAAGGCTAATTTATGATTAACCTTTCATCGGGCTGAAAGACAAGTTTTTGCAAAGCCATCTAAAAGGTACAGCCGGTACTATTTTAAGGAAGGGCAACGACTTTACGAATAACCCACTCTGCAGAGAGAAACAGTAAAACAAGTATAAACCAAAGTGGATTGTGGTAGGCCTGCATCTGATCTTCGCTGGTTTCGATGCGATCTTCTAATAGTCCGTCTTCCTCGAGTATTTGATGGATTTGGTCGCTCTCTTCATGGGTTAAAAATCGACCACCAGTTTCTTCAGCCATATATCGGAGAAGTTCATCGTTACGGTCGGTATCCATAAACTCAATATTAGCACTGCCGACATTGAATTCACCGCTTTGTTCATCAAGCTCTCTCCCGTCTTTTTCAGCTACAGCAGTGTAGGTATAGACGCCTTCCGGTAAGCGGCCGATATTCAAACGGTATTGTCCGTTTCCTTCATTGCTCATCGTGTATTGTGATGACTCAATATCTTCACCCTCAATGGTTACATCAATGGTGCCGTCGGGTTCGGTTTCACCGCTTTCGTTTTGTAGATATGCATCCAGGATGACATCATCGGTTTGCTCAAAGGTTTGGGAAATCGGTGAGATGTCGAGCAGGTCATCATCAGGTGATGTAGCAGTCCATTTGCTGATGTTATTGACGAGTTCTATAGCGTATTCGCGGGTCTGATCGTCGTCGCTTAAGTACCAGCGGTATAAGCCATGTCCGGTAAATTGTGAAGATCGAATATTACCGGTCGTTCGCACCGATAGCATGGGCGAACCGGTATCTGTTCCGCGGAAACTTCCCGTCATAAGTTCATCACTGCCGCTGCGGGTTTCGAGCGTGCGTTCCGGGACACGTAAATCAGGTAACCGGTCGAAGTCGATTTCGGGCAACTCAAGTATGGGGTGATTGATTTGTTCATCAACAACCGGCTGCATGGAAGCATGTTGACCTCCACTGCCAACAATGGGTATGATACCGGAAAAGTCATTTTCAAGCCGGTTATAATGCGTTGTAGAGGACGAAAAGAAGGATACGGGGAGATCTTCTGCAAAATCACGGATATCGCCTCTGAGCTCGGTGGGTACATTTTCATGCGGATATCCATATAGCACCACTAAATCCAAAGTATCGGGGCGATCAGGCATTTCACCTTCTGAAAAATTTTCATCACCAAGCCAAGTGCGATAGTCGAGATCAATGCTTTGGTCCGTACCCAAAATGGAGCGCAGTGTGCGCACATCAGGATGGATTTCGAATGACATCAACATAATTCGGGTGCGGTCGTCCCGAACATCAACTGTAAAGGGTTGGATATTGTTTTCCGTTGTCCATTCTCCCTCAACCTCGGGCACATAAACTTCATATTGCTGTAAACCCTCTTCATCATGTTCCAGATCAAACTGAACTTCATGAGAACTGCGCTCTGAGGTTGTTGTGACAGTTTGTTCATCCAGTATTTCTCCATCTTTTCGCAGTTGAACGGGAAACTCTATATCAGGAAAGCCTTCGTTGATAATATTGGCCGTAGCTGTGCTCGTGGTGTTTAAGTTAGCCGAGGAACTGTGAGAAACTTGTTGAGCAATTATATCATCCATCCGGGTGGTATCGCCGATAGCGATGGTATAGATCGGAACCGAGAATCGGTTAATGGTGCTAGTTGGATTTCTTCCGGTGTTATAAATGCCATCTGAAATGAATATCAGGGCGTGTTCATGTTCGATTTCATCGTGAACTTCTGCCAGTGCATGGTTGATATCCGTTCCGGTGCCTTCCAGGTCCAGATCTTCTTCGTCAGTTAAGGGAGTTACATCGGTATCAAATTTGAAATTATTGAATCGAACAACTGAGGAATCAAACGGATCTATATGATCCCAAATCTGTTGATAGGTATCCTCTCCGTGATAATTTCCTTTTTCGATGGTAGTGCTGGCACTGTTATCCCATAAAACAGCAATTTCACCTGTATTTCGGTATTCCTGCTGCAAGGTGAATGCTGGATTCATCAACAGCACAAGAAGCAGTGCAAATGCTGTTCCGCGCATACCAACGAGAAGGGCGTAGTAGGTTACCGAAAGACCATCAATACGATGGTATGTCCACCAAGCGAATAAATAAGCGGCCGGGATCAATAAAGTAAGTAACCAAACCGGTATGGCGGTATTGAACCCATCAAAAAGGATGTCCAAAATCGATGGTGTTGAAATTTCGGTTAACGATTAAGCCGTCTGCTTTTTCAACAGTGTTTCAAGCATTTGTTCAATCAAATGAACCGTAGTAACCCCTTCGGCTTCGGCCGAGTAGTTGTTCACGATGCGGTGGCGAAGTACGGGTACGGCCAAAGCGGCGATATCTTCTTCGCTGATATTATAACGACCTCTGGAAAGTGCACGTGCTTTACTCCCGATAATCAGATATTGAGATGCGCGAGGACCGGCCCCCCAACTAATGTATTGTTTCACAAAATCCGGGGTTTTCTCTGAATCCGGGCGCGTCATCGTTACCAGTCGAACCGCAAACTCAAGTGCGCTTTCGGGAACAGCGACCTCTCGCACAAGATTCTGATACTCAATAATTTGCTCACCGGTAAGAACGGACTCAATTTCTACATCTCGAGCGGTAGTGGTTTGACTCACGATATCAAGCTCTTCCTGAAAGCTGGGATAGTCGAGCATCAGATTGAACATGAAACGGTCGAGCTGAGCTTCCGGCAGCGGGTACGTACCTTCCTGCTCAATCGGGTTTTGGGTAGCGAGTACAAAAAAGGGTTTATCAAGATCGTAAGTGGTCCCTCCGGCTGTAACCCGGTATTCCTGCATCGCCTCGAGCAATGCCGCCTGCGTTTTCGGCGGGGTACGGTTAATCTCATCAGCAAGAATGATATTGGCGAACAGTGGACCTTTAATAAACTTGAAACTCTTAGAACCACTACCGGGATCTTCTTCAATTATCTCGGTACCGGTGATATCACCGGGCATGAGGTCAGGAGTAAACTGAACCCGGTTAAATGATAAATTCAATGTTTGAGAAAGGGTGCTGATCAAAAGCGTTTTAGCAAGACCGGGCACTCCGACTAACACACAATGGCCGCGCGAAAACAGGCTGATCAGTAGTTGATCGATGATTTCCTCCTGACCAACTACCGCTTTGCTGATTTCATTTTTCAGTTTAGCATAGTCCTTGTGAAAGGCTTGTGCTTTTTGCTCAAGTGCTTCTGAGTTGTTACCCGCCATAGTGTATTATTCTATTGAAATGAAACTGGATAATTACTGATCACCCGGAGGGGGAGCTTGCTGCTGTTGCTGTTGAGGAGGTGGATCAGCGGGAGGCTGCTGGCCTTCTTCAACGGGTTCATCCAAATCGAGTTGAGGATCGACATCCGGCATTTCGATTCGGTAATCCACGTAGATATCCCGTTGCATATCTTCAAACCAGTTAGTTAGTTCCTCTTGTTGCTTATTTTGCAGCGCAAATCTGCGAATGAGGTCGTAATCATCGTCCAGGTTAGCTGTATGTTCCGGGATTCGGTCACGGATCAGTACGATACGGTATCCGGTGCGCTCGTCTTCCTCTTCACCTTCTCCTCCGAAGGTAAAAGAGTGCGGTTCGGTCATATCGCCTTTCTCTAATCCGGATATATAATTACGCAGGTCGGAGTCGAGTCGATCAAGTGGAATACGTCTTTCCCCGGTTTGTTGGTCTCTGAGACGGCCTCCGGTAGGGCCGGTAGCACGGTCATCAGAATATCGGCGAGCTAAGTCCGCAAAGTCAGCCTTTCCCGTTTCAACACTATCTTTAAAGGCTTTCAGTTTTTCAATGGCATAATCATCGTCAAGTTCTTCAGAGCCGACTTCAATCAAGATGTGTGTGGTGGTAAGCCGGTCGCCGCTTCGCTCGTTAAGCTTAATCACATGAAATCCCTGGGAAGTTTCAACGACCTCGGAAACCTCACCCGGTTCAAGTGCGGATGCTGCGGCAGCATAGGAAGGCAGCAAGTCGTTGAGGTTAACTCCCGGTAATCGTCCTCCGCGATCGGCTGTTGGTCCGGCACTGTAACGTCGGGCAAGCTCCTCGATTTCTTTGCCGTGGTTTATAATGGAATCTCTGAGGGCTTCCGCTTTTTGTTTTGCCTGTTCCTTGGCATCTTCGAGCGGAGGCGGTTCAACTACTATCTGTGCAAGTTCTACAGACTCGGGGATTTCAGGAAGCTCATCCTCCGGGATGCTTTCAAAAAATTCTATGACTTCCGGTCGCGTGATGCTGATTCGTTGCATACGCTCCCTGCGAACCTGATCAATCATCATCTCTTCGCGGAACATTTCACGGTATTCAGCCCGTGCCTCTGTCAGCGATTGTCCGAGAGCTTGCTCCAGTTGCTCTTCGCTACCTGCTTGCTGAAGCATCTGGTTTATCTGTTGATCCAGAGCACGATCGACCTGATCATCACTGACCACAACCGAATCAAGTTTGGCTTTTTCCAGTAGCATATAGCGGAATACCTGTGACTCCAGGATTTCATACCACAGGTTATCATCAACATTGCGTGTTTGTTGTTGCTGCATGTATTGCTGCATCTGGGCGTCTACATCGGAGCGCAGAATGATATGATCATTTACAACAGCAACAATTTCATCAAGAACTTCGCCTTCCTGTGCTTTGAGCGGTAATGCTGCTAACAGCAATAGTCCAATGATGAGTATCGGTCGGAGGTAGGTATAAAGCATGTATTAGTCTGCAATCAGCGTGTCTGGTTCAAATTCGTCTACAGGTTCAAAATTATCGACGTCGAAAAGTCGTATTTCATTGTTCGATTCGGCCTGTATGATAAGATTTCGTTCAAATGATGAAAGGTGCGTTCGTTTCTGTTTTACAGTCAACCATTCCTGTACCTGATCCAGAACCCACTCGGGTTCGGGTGTATCGCCTGCGGGTCGTTCATCCCGAAGTTGTACGAAATGGTAATGGTCACCAATTCTTCGGATAGGTGATATCTCTGTTAACCCAATATTATGCAAAAAATTATTGATGGCCGGATATTCTGCCGCTGCTTCGGACATCGGGTAATATTGCCGGGCTTCGCCAATTGCCCGGTGAGGCGAGATATCATAGCTTTCGGCAATAGATTCCCATTCCCGGCCCTGCCTCAGTGCGGCGACAGCATTATCGGCATCCTGGCGATTATCGGTTATGATATGTCGGAATCGAACGTGGCGTTCATCAAGCACAAAATCATCTTTGTTTTCTTCGTAATAGGCTTGAGCATCTTGTCTGCTAACCGGATCCTGTTCCTCAAATTCTTTGACGGCAGCGTCGGTTAAGATCTGAACAAGGAGTTCATTTTTCATCCGCTCCAGGCGTTTCTTGAACTCTTCTTCTTCGTGAAGACCCAGGCGTTTGGCTTCTTCAGCCAGAACTTGTTTTCGGATCCAGCTGCTTCGCTGAGATTCTATGAATGCTTCATCCTCCACATCGATAACATCCGATGAAATACTGTTTTGGATAACCTCCAGAGTCAGGACTTCATCGCCGACCTGGGCAATGGGTGTATCTTCAGACTCATATGCCTGCTCAGAACATCCTGCAAGGATCAAAACCAAAACTGAAAATGTGAGGTGGGGTTTTGGGAGGAACACGGTCTAATCTCGCTCTTCTTTTAATTTCTGGAGTTTATCGGGAAAGCTTTGTGCATTGTAACGTTCCCGCATGGTTTCTAACCATTTCTCTTCACGGTAAGGCTGATAGTCCGAAGCCGCTCTGCTGAAAGCTTCATCAAAAGTCATCTGACGTGGTTCTTTAATCTCATGTAGATAAAGCACCGTATAGCGGCTGCGCCAGGTAAACGTATCAGTCATATAACCGTCTTCGCGCCCCTGAAGGTGTTCAAGCGGCTCCTCGGTTAACTCTCTGACTTCTTCCGTGATGGCAACAAGTCCCTCGTGTCCGGCAGCAATGGAGTCAGGCTCTTTACCTTCTTCAAACTCTTCCAGGCCAACATTCAGCAGGGAATCGCTGTTGGCGGAAAAACGGGTGTATTTGTACCGCTCAGGAAACTGGTAGTCATCCTGATTATCTTCGTAATACCGTTTTACAGCTTGTGTATCCTGTCGGGCATAATTCCAGATCGAATCTTCATTCACCTGAAACACTGCCAATCCGTGCAGGTATTGGTCGGAGATTTCGGTAAACTCAGGGAAAGTTTCCTTGGTTAGGGGGATAACTTCTTTTTCGGCGGAATGATCGAAAAAATCTTCCAGAAAGCTAAACCGGTAATCCTCTTCAGCGTGATATTCTTCTAACCAGCTGAAATAATCTCCGGCGGTGTAACGGGTCTGATTAATTTCATAAAGCGGTTCATCTTCCAGCTCCGAAGGCCAGTCAATATCAGCAACAGCATCATTTTCGGCGGATTCCGCATGATCTTCAATAGCACTACGAGTATCCCGATTAATGCTTTCCCCGCCTTCCCGCCGGATGGTTTTTAAAACGGCCTCCTCATTTTCGCGGTAGCGAGGCAGTTGCTGAAGCTGCTCGTAAAGGTCGTCACGCAGTTGTTCATCCGAGTCGTGTGTGCGGATGGAATCGAGGCGGAGAATATGAACGCCATATTCGCTCTGAAAAGGCTCGGTATAAGTTCCTTCATCCTCAATGGATATTAATTTTTCGGCAAACTCATCCTCAAAATCTGTAGAGGTAACCCATCCTACCTCACCATCTTGTTGGCTTGATTGGGCATCCTGGGAGTACCGTTGTACAATTTCTGACCAGTCCTCCCCGCTTTCCAGATAATTGTAGGCTTCTTCAGCTTCCTCCATTACCTGTTCGATGGGTTGATTTTGACTTTGCCAGAATACGTGCGAAATCAACCGCTCCGCTTCGGCTTCCTGCCGGTCCTTCACTTTGAGGATATGATAACCAAACTGACTTCGGAAGGGTTTGGAAACACTATCTACCGGGGTGTTATAGGCTTGGTCTTCAAACGGCTTAATCATCTGACCTGCAGAGAAAAATCCGAGATCTCCACCCATACTTTGCCCCTGTTGACGGGAGGAGTATTCCATGCTCAGCGTTTCAAAGTCTTCATACCCCTGAAGATATTTTTCCCGTGCTTCCATCAGTGATTCCCAGGCTTCGAGCGTATCGGAAGGGGTGGGGTTTTCGGGTAGTGAGATTAGAATATGAGAGGCGTGAATTTGCTCTTTGCTACGCTCTACCAGTTCATCCAGAAGCTCATCTTTAATACGACGTTCCAGCCAGTAAGGGTAGGCGGTTTGCCGTTGGTAGTCGTCGAGTTGGGTCAACAGTTGCTCATCTTCAAGCAGACCGGATTCTCTTGCCACTGCAAGTTTTACGCGATAATCGAGGTATAAATCGAGAAACTCACTCAGACCTGCTTCCTCGGCTTCTTCATCCAATTCTCCGGGAACTTCCTCTGCCGTTGTCCCCTGATAAGCCTGTTTAACTTCATCAAAAAAAACCGGTTCTCCATCTACCTCAGCAACGACGTCATTATCCTCGGAAGAAGAAGAGAAAAGGGTACAAGAGGAAAAAAAGAACAATACGATAAATGTACCGGCGGGCCAGTATCGTGACATATATAGATTACTTTATTTTTTTGAGGAAGTTAGCGGGTTAGAAGCTCCACTTTGGAACGCCTTTTTAAACAGCATTAGTATAATATGCCTGCTATGGTTGCATTCATTAGATTTACAATATTTCCTGCCAGGACAGCCTTAAGACCGAAAGATGCGATTTCAGCTTTTCGGTCGGGTGCCAACCCTCCGATACCACCAATTTGAATCGCAATAGAGGCAAAATTTGCAAATCCACAAAGTGCAAATGTTGCCATAGCGATTGTGCGCGGATCAATGGCTTGATCGGCAATCAACTGTGTGAGATCACTGTAGGCAATGAATTCGGTTGATACAATTTTAATCCCGATTAAGCTGGCAACGGTTAGCACATCTTCAAAAGGAATACCGATGATGAAACTCACCGGCCAGAAAATCCATCCCAAAATCAATTGGATGGAGAGCTCGTCCTGACCAATGTTTTCGAGCCAGGAATTGAGTCCGGTGCCATCACCAAACCATCCAAGAAAGTGATTGAACATGGCGATCAGTGCCAAAAACGCAATAAGCATGGCGCCTACGTTGAGGGCTAGTTTGAGTCCTTCAAGTGCTCCTGATGCTGCCGCATCGATACCGTTGGCATCTTTTTTTTCTATTTCTTCTTCTGCAGTTTCTTCCACGGTGTCTTTATCTCCCATCGTTTTAGGAGTTTCGCGTTCCGGGAAGAATATTTTTGCAATCACAAGAGCGCCGGGAGCTGCCATAATACTTGCACCGAGCAGGTGTTCGGCAAACATCTGTCGGCCTTCTTCCAAAGAAACACCCATGGCGGATGCGTACGCCTCTCCAAGCATGGAGATGTAGGCCGCCATGATGCCACCGGCAATAGTGGCCATACCGCCCGTCATAATAGCGAGAAGCTCTGATTTAGTAAGTCCCTGAATGAAGGGTTTAATCAGCAGAGGTGATTCGGTTTGGCCGATAAAAATGTTTCCGGTTACCGACAGGGATTCTGCGCCGGATACCCCCATGAGTTTGCGCATCCCGGCTGACATAAAAATGACCACTTTTTGCAGGATGCCGTAATGGTACAGGATGGTGG
>SLJN01000303.1 GCA_007135115.1 Balneolales bacterium | reverse complement strand
TGGATTGCGGATTTGAAGACCTTGCTCATCGCGGTAAACTTTCCGATTTGATTGTACGGGTTCAGGCCTTTGGCTATCGAATGGCTGCGATGGACATTCGCCAACACAGCCGCATTTTTGAAGATGTAACCGATGAGTTGCTTCGCCTGGCCGGAGTTACTGAGGATTACAAATCTATGGATGATGATCAGCGCTGCGAGGTGATCAACGCAGAGTTAGTTAATCCGCGACCGTTGGTCGGGTCCGGACAGGAGCTAACCGAAACCACCCGTGAGTTACTGGATACCTTTGACGCCATCGGGGAGTCACTCAAAATCGATCCTGAATCAATTGGGAGTGTAATTGTAAGTATGACCCATCAGCGCAGCGACATGTTGGAGGTGCTTTTAATAGCTAAGCAGATGCAGCTCTGGCGCTATAATGACGGGCAGGTTGAGTCTCAAATTGATGTTGTACCGCTGTTCGAGACCATCGAGGATTTGCAGGAAAGCTCAAACCTGATGGCTGCGTTGTATGAGGACCCCGTGTATTCCGCACAGCTCGATGCGCGGCAGGGATTGCAGGAAATTATGCTTGGTTATTCCGACAGCAATAAAGACGGTGGTTACTGGATGGCCAACTGGGCCTTATACCGAGCTCAGCACGATCTTGCTGAAATATGCCACAGTTATAATGTTGATTTTCGACTCTTCCACGGACGAGGCGGCTCTGTCGGTCGTGGCGGAGGCCGTTCTAACTCTGCGGTGATGGCGATGCCGCCGGTTTGCCATAACGGCAGGATACGGGTAACGGAGCAGGGGGAAGTCATATCTTTCCGCTATGCCATGCCGGATCTGGCAAGAAGGCATCTTGAGCAAGTTGTCCATGCCATGATGAAAAGCACTTATGAAGCACGATCCAACAACGAAACCCTGCACCTTAAGGGGGATGATACGGCCGATCTGATGATCAAAATCGCGGATCGGTCTATGCAGGCTTATCAGGATTTTGTGCTTCAGGAGGATGTATGGCGTTGGTATACCGAAGTTTCGCCTATTGAGCACATCTCCCATTTACCGATTGCATCCCGGCCGGTATCCCGCAAATCCTCTGATGAAGTGGATTTTCAAAACATCAGGGCGATACCCTGGGTGTTTGCCTGGACGCAGATGCGTTATAATCTGCCAGGTTGGTTTGGTATCGGCACCGGGCTGCATGCTGCAATTGAGGAAGACGCTCAGGCACTCCCATTACTTCAGCAGGCCTATCAAAACTGGAAATTTTTCGGCGCCGTGATTGATAATGCCCAACGCGAAATGGCAAGGGCGCATTTGGAGATATCAAAATATTATTCCGACGATGGGCAACTCACTTTTCATCAACAGATAAAAGAGGAGTTTGATAAAGCCGAATCAGCAATTCTGAAAATTACAGGGCAGGAGAATTTATTGGATAACAATCCGGTAATTCAAAAATCCATAAGTTTACGAAATCCCTATACGGACGTGTTGAATTTGCTGCAAACCGAGCTACTTAACCGTTGGCACTCGGATGATTTGTCAGATGAGCAAGAAAAACGTCTCAAACATGCCATGTTTTCTTCCATAAACGGAATTGCCGCGGCGATGCAAAGTACGGGTTAAATAATGACAGTAAGAAAACGCCTAGATCTTGGGATATTCTTACCGACACTAAATAAAAAAGCTCACCCCGGGATGGTATACCGGAGTGAGCTTTCGAAGTAAACGTATTCAACCTGATCACAGGTAGCGTTTAATGTCTTTGAAGATTAAACGCCTTCATTTTCCTGTTTGGGTGTCCACTCGCTGAGCAGTCCTGCGAAGGTTTCAAAGGCAGGATCGCTGAATCCGTACGGACACTCAAGGTGCAGACCAATAGGGAAACCAAGGTCTTCAACACCGTCGATAACCTTGCGGTACAGGTCCGTAAGTCGCTTGAGCTTTTCAGCTGGTTCCAGAGTTGCCAATTCGGCAACGAAGTCGACTTCTTTTTCAACAAGCGGATTGCCTTCATCTTTGATCAACCAGCGGATCAGTTCCTTGCGGGTTTCAGCTTTGGGGACGTGCCCAAAAGAGAGAAGGATTTCCGGACGTTCGTCGGTCTCGTTGGACATCTGTCGCAGAAAATCTACGATGTAATCTGAATACAGGAGCTGGGTCATAGCAAAATCAGCTCCCTGATCAATTTTAAATTTAAAACGACCGACTTCATCTTCACGGGTAGGGATTAGGATCACCCCGCGGTGTGGCATTTCGTTTTTAAACTTTTGGAGAGCATCCGTAGGAGGAACGCCTCCGCCTTCACCGTCTTGCATGGTTCGGGGTACACCTACACAGATGGTTCTATCAATGCCTTCTGCTCTGAGGTTGTTGAATCTTTGAGTTAGTTGTTCTTCAGAGTGGAAAGCCGTTACCTGTGTGACTGCACATTCCATATTAGGTAACTCATTTCGGATTGCTTTCCACGTATCGAGAGGATCCATTTTTTTCTCAAGTGCAACCGGTCGGTCCGGGTCCTCTTCGATAATACCAGGGATTATTACAGAATCTACCTGGTCTTCAATTTGGTGTTTGTTTAGTAATTCCTGAACTTTTTGAGCCTCTTTACGGGCTATCTCTTCTCCTCCATCAGCAACAGGAGGTACAAACTCGAGCGCGATATTACTCATAATCAGATTGTCAGTGAACCTTTCATTTAATTCAAAATCAAACCATGGTATTGGTTGATACCTGTTTGTTTAGCATATTCAACAGGTCATATTCGAACTGTGAAACATAGGCAATACCACTATAAAAACCAAGATAATTGGCGGGTATTGTGAATAAATCTAATTAAAAATCAATAATTTGAGAGCCGGGTGATGATAGAATCTACTTCGTTTCTACCGGTGGAAACTGAATTTGGAATAGTATATAAAGGGTTCTTGGGTTAATAGTCATAAATACAAATTATTTTATCTGTAAAGTATAGGCATTTATGGTTTTAACTCTTTGGTGATGTGTGAATAAGTGAAATGATAATGAGTGTTGGTATGAAGTTATCGCGGTTACATTTTTTGAAGAGTCTGAGTTTGCTACCAATTGCCGGGTTTTCTGTTTCGGCGTCGGGATCCGCAGCAAAACGGTCGGAAGAATCAGAAGACGTAATGTATTCGGAATATGATCCCCGAATAGAGGTTTATCCTGAAAATTTGCGCCATAATGCTCGCGAAATTGCCGCTGCCGTAGATGGCAAACCCATCATGGCGGTTATCAAAAACAATGGGTATGGGATGGGGGTAGTCCGGTCGGCGGAAATTCTTGAACCGATGGATGAAATCGAAGGATTTGGCGTGGTTAAACTAAGTGAAGCACTTCAACTACGAAAAGCCGGTATTACCAAACCGGTTACTCTTCTGGCGCTGTGTCATGGTGATGAGTTGGAAGAAGCCGTACGCCAAGATATCACTCCTATGGTGTATACGCCGCTGGGTGAAGAGTTGGAACAACTGGCTCAAAAGTATGATAAACAGATTCCAGTCGAAGTGAAGCTGGATGTCGGACTCGGCAGAATCGGGCTTCGCGGTGAAGAAATTTTTGAGATTTGCCGCGACCTTCATCAAAGAGAAGGAGTTGCGATTAAAGGTACCTTCATCACATTTACGGAAGCCCGTGACTTTGATAAAGAAAAAATCGAGCGGTTTTCGGAAGCTGTTTCGGCCCTGAGCAGCGAAGGCATTGATACCGGCCGGATGCACGCAGCATCGACCACACCCATTTTCCGCCATCCGGAAGCTCATTTTGATATGGTAAGGCCGGGAATCGGATTGTATGGGGTTTATCCTCAACCTGAAGATCAGCGTGAAAAGCAGCTGATGGATCTCCGGCCCGCTTTCAGTCTCAAATGCAAGGTAATTCATGTAAAACAACTTCAAAAAGGGGATACAGCCGGATACGGTCAAGCATTTGAAGCACAGGAGAATACCTGGCTAGCCACGCTGCCGATGGGTCATGCTGATGGATGGCAACGCTCAGCAGCCGAGTGTGCCAAAGTACGGATCAATGACAAGCTCTATCCCGTTGTGGCATCGGTCTCTGCGAGTCACACTTTGGTAGATCTGGGAGCTGAAACCGACGTTCAGGTCGGGGATGAAGCCATTATTTTTGATGATCAGGAAGGAAGCCGCCCCGATGACATCGTCAAAGCATGCGGAACATCGGCGTATGATTTGTTGATGCATCTGAATCCTCAGATTCCAAGAGAGGTGGTATAAAGTGTGATTAAATTAAAACCTGATAAATCTATCCCGGAGCAATTGCATTGTTTCTGCAATATGAAACCTCTAATCATCAATCTGCTTCGCCGATAACTTCCAATCTTCGTAGAGCAGCATCCTGCTTTTTCAACATTTTTATAAAAATCCTCTTCTGAAACACCTTTGAGGAATTGCTCGATGTATTCGATACTTTCTAAAATATCATGAAGATAAACATCAGGTTTTCTTTTGGTCATAGCACAGGTTCTTCATCCCTCAGAATATCTTCCTTAAGTGCCGGCTTGATGGCTTTATATTCAACAAGGTCTACCTTTATACCCAATTCGTCTTCAAGTTCTTGTTGAATCCCAATGAATTCCAGTAAGCTTATTTTTTTATCGATTTTGACAAGCAGGTCGAGATCATTTACTTCAGTTTCACCTCTTACTGATGACCCGAAGATACCGGCTCTTTTAATGCCGTATTTTTTCAGAATTGGTCTGACTTTCTTTTTTATTTCCTCTGACTCTCTCCCGGCAACAGTATATATGTCAGAGATAAGAAATCTATCCACCGGGAGAGAAGAAAGCTTTAGTGTAAAAGAAGAAAAGAGACGATAGGTTCTTTCGTATTGGTGTGGCTGGAAAAGGGCCGTAATTTTTTCTTGAGGATATTTCTCTCTTGCCGCTTCTAGAGTCGCCTTAACTTCTGTGGGGTGATGTGCATAGTCATTTATCAATTTTATAAAACGACCGTTTTTCATTTTTATCTCTTGTTCTTCAAATCTTCTCCACGAACCCTTGAAGCGTTTAAGTGCATCGCAAATTAATTTTTCTTCAATTTTTAAAACACGACCCACATGAAAAGCGGCAAGCGCATTATAAATATTATGCTTCCCCGGAACAGATGGTTTTATTTTTTCGATCCGGTCTCTTTTAAAGCCGTATCTTATAAC
>SLJN01000059.1 GCA_007135115.1 Balneolales bacterium | reverse complement strand
GTAAAAAAACAGGTTAAAAAAGACTCCCTTCCTGAAGATTCCATATTTGAAATGGAAGAAGAGATCCAAAAACTGACCGATTCCTACATCGGAAAAATCGATAAAGCATTCGAAAGCAAAGAAGAAGAGATCCTGACGGTGTGATCTCATCCCCATTTCTGTAGCATTTAAACGTCTATGTATCTATCTGAGCTGGAGCTTCAGGGTTTCAAAAGTTTTTCCCAAAAAACCCGCGTAAAGTTCGACAGCGGATTTACAGCTATTGTGGGTCCGAACGGGTGCGGGAAGTCCAATATCGTTGATGCCCTGCGCTGGGCATTGGGTGAGCAAAAAGCCTCCCTTTTAAGGTCGGCGAACATGACCAACGTCATCTTCAACGGAACGGCTAATAAAAAGGCGTTGGGCATGGCTGAGGTCTCACTTACGATTATCAATAATCGCGGAATTCTGCCAACTGAATTCAGCGATGTAACGATAACCCGGAGGTTGTACCGGTCAGGTGAAAGTGAGTATCTGCTGAATAAAGCACCTTGCCGGCTCAAAGATATCGTAGACCTCTTCATGGATACCGGAATGGGCTCAGGTGCCTACTCGGTAATTGAGCTCAAAATGGTCGAGGAAATTCTTAATGATAAGAATAACGATCGCCGTAGACTTTTTGAGGAAGCCGCCGGTATCACCAAGTACAAAGAGCGCAAAAAGCAAACCCTCCGAAAGCTCGAATCTACCCGTGCCGACCTGCAACGCGTAGATGATATCCTGTTTGAAGTGCGAAAGAAAACCCGGTCTCTTCAAACACAAGCTCAAAAAGCCGAGCGGGCACAACGCTACGAAAAAGAGCTGAAAGAGCTTGAGCTGGCATCCGCCAAAGCCCAGCACAAGGAGCTGAGTGATAAACTTAATCCGGTGCAAGAGCAGATTACCGAAGCCCGATCTGAGCGGGAAACGATTGATCAGCAGATTACAGAGCTGGAGCAAACACACGAAAATGCGCAACGTTATCTTGTTGAACGAGAAAAAGAAGAGAACGAAGCTACTCGAAACCTAAACCGGATCTCCGGTCAGTATAAAGAGACCAAGACCGGCATTGAATACAAACAGCAGAATATAGAAAATCAGCAGGAGACCATCCGCCAGTACGAAGAGGATATCGTGCAGGCAGAAAAAGAAATTAAAGAGCTTAAACAGGATGGTCGTGAAGCTGAGCAAATGCTGGCTAAGGCTAAAGAAAAGAAATCCGAACAACAAGCCGAGTACGATAAACTCAAGCAACAATTGGATGCCTCCACCGAGTCGGTAGAAGAAGTTCGATCCAAACTGGAAGAAGCCAATGAGGCTTATGAAGCTCAAAAAACTAAAATATCAGAGCTTCAGGAAGAGCGTATCAAGCTTCAAAGCAAGATAGAGTCGGCGAAAAATCAAATTGAGCGAGCTCGTAAAGAGATAGAGGATAAAGAAGCCAAAATTGCATCTTATAAGGAAAAACAGCAGGAGTTTTCGGATAAGCTTCGCCACGCCGAACGCATGCAGGAAGATGCTGAAGCCCGCGTAGATCAGGCCCGGAATGAGCGGGAGCAAATCTCTCAACGACAAAACCAGCTAAAAGATGAGTTGAGAAATCTCAAAAGTCGGCACGATGCCGCTGAGAACGAGCTCAAGCTCCTTAAACGAATTGCTGACTCCAATGAGGCGATGCCTGCAAGTGTTCAATTTCTGACCAACCATAAATCAGATTTCACGATACTCGAGCCGCTCTCAGAGTTATTCTCTACCGACCGCAAACACGCAGTCGCCCTTGAAACCGCTCTTGGTGATGCCGTCAACTTTGTTGTAGTTGCAGATCAAAAAGAAGCGGCCAAAGCGGCGGATCTTCTGAAAAAAGAGAGTCAGGGTAAAGCTACGTTCATCCCGCTGTCAGAAATTCGTAGCGATCATAAAGTTGAAGAAGAGAGTTTGTTCCATCAGGTGGATTGCGAATCCAAGTTCTCCAACTTGTGTAAGCTCTTTTTGGGTAACGTTTTCGCCGCCGAAAACCTGGAGCAGGCGACCTCCCTTCATCAGCCCGGAAGAAGTGTGGTGACACTGGATGGCGAACTCATTACCAACGATGGATTTTTGGTCAGCGGTAGCTCCGATGAGCATGAAGGGATGCGTGTTGGCCTGAAGGATCGCATCGCCGAGCTCGAAAAAGAGCGCGACAAACTTGCCTACCAGGTTGAAGATCACCAGGATGAAATTGAAAACTTACAGCGTCAATACGACCAGATTGATCTCAATGCTCAAATCAAAGAAGCTCGTGAAGCCGAAGAGCATTTGAAGAAGCTGGAAGCTCAGCAAACCTCCGGTGAAGCTCAGTTTGAGGTATATCAATCGGGCATCGATGAACAAAAGCAGTTTATCTCCGAAACCGAATCGGTCATTTCAGAAAGTGAAACACAACTGGAGCAACTGGAACCCCGGCGGAAGGAGCTGCAAAATGAGCTTCAGGAAATCATCAGCCGCCAGGAGCAACTGAAAAGTCAGGCTCGGGAGAAGGAAGAAAGTCAAAAACGGGTTCAGCAGACCTTCAATGATGTTCAGTTGAAAAACCAGGAGCTTCAGAATGAGATTGAAAATTTTGAAAAAGATATTGAACGCTCCAAAGAAGGCGTCGAGCAGGTAAAAGAACGTCTTCAAAAACGCGCCGATAATGCCGAGAAAGGCAAGAACACCATCTTACAGATGCAGCAGGAAATCAAAGAAGCGCGTGAATCGCTGGATACGCTATCCGAGCAAAAGGATGCCGCTCAACAGGAGGTGGAAGAAGCTGCTGAAGCGACATCTAAACAACGCGGTCGCATAAATCAATTAGATCAAGAGATGAAAGATCTGCGGAACAAAAAGGAGAAAAACGTTTCGCTGCTGCATCGCCTTGAGATGGAACAGAATCGCTGCGAGATGGAAATAAACAATCTTGTGGAACACATCTGGCAGAATTATGGCATCACCATAGATCAGATTGAACATGACCTTCCTGAAGACATCACTCTGGAACAAGCCCGTGAGCAAATTGGTACGCTCAAACAGCGCTTAAACAACATTGGCACGGTGAATCCGCTGGCCATCGAAGAATACGAAGAGGAAAAGCAGCGGATGGATCATTATGAAACCCAGATTAATGACCTTCATGATGCTGAAGAAAAGCTGAAAGATACCATCCAGGAAATTAACGATACGGCTCGCCAGCGTTTTAATGAAACTTTTGAGCAGATCCGCGAAAACTTTCAGAAAGTATTCAGCACGCTTTTCCAGGAAGGCGATATTTGTGATCTGCGAATTGAAGATGAAGAAGAAAACGATCCGCTGGAAGCAAAAATCGAGATTGTAGCCAACCCTCGCGGTAAACGGCCGAGTGTAATTGAGCAGCTATCCGGAGGTGAAAAGACGTTGACCGCCATTGCATTGCTTTTTGCCATCTATCTGGTAAAACCTTCTCCTTTTTGTATTCTTGATGAGGTCGACGCCCCGCTGGATGATCACAACATTGAAAGATTTACCAATTTGTTGCGGGAATTCAGCGAGGATACCCAGTTCATCGTCATCACTCACAACAAAAAAACCATGGAAAAAGCCGAAATGATGTACGGTGTAACCATGCCGGAGGTAGGTGTTTCAAAGTTGGTCGGTGTACGCTTAGATGACGTTGCTGCATAAATTTTATCAACTATTTTTAAGTATAAGGCGTTTGAGTCAGTGACGTTTCGGCATCCGGAACAGAGAGATTATTATTAGAATCCTGGAGTATCCCTCGTATGCGAAAAAAATTTGATATCCCAAATATGTATGAGTCTCAGATCATCAAGAAGGTGAAAGAGGCTCGCCAAATTACCGATCCACGGAAAAAAGACGCATCCCCCACTGTTGTGGATTTTGGAGCGGTTCAGTTTGTAGTGCCGCGGCATTTCGGTTTTTGTTACGGGGTTGAAAATGCGATCGACATCGCCTATCGCACGGTTGAGCAGAATCCGGATAAAACCATTTATCTGCTCAGCGAGATGATTCACAATCCAACGGTCAATCAGGAATTACAGAATAAGGGGGTTGAGTTTTTATTTGAAACCGATGGCACCGAGCGCATACCAATATCATCTCTTACTCCGGATGATATTGTGATCGTACCTGCCTTCGGCACTACAGTGGAAATTCAAAAGAAACTGGAAGCGCAGGGCATCGATCCTTACCAATACGATACCACCTGCCCTTTTGTAGAAAAAGTCTGGAAACGCGGACGGCAACTGGGTAAAAAGGGAAATGCGCTGGTTATTCACGGAAAATACCGGCACGAAGAAACCCGGGCTACGTTTTCTCATACTTCGAAAAATGCCCCCTGTGTTGTGGTGCTGAACCCGGATGAAGCCCGCGAAATTGCCGATTTCATGCTGGAAAAGCGTCCGATCGAAGAGTTTCATCAAAAATATCAGGAAAAATGTACTGAGGGATTTGACCCGCGAACCGACCTGCAACAGTTTGGGGTGATAAACCAAACAACTATGTTGGCCAGCGAGACCAAAGAGGTGATGCAGGTTCTCAAAGATGCCGCCATTGAAAAGTTTGGAGAGGCCAACATTGATCAGCATTTTGCGGATACATCCGATACCCTTTGCTACGCCACTAATGAAAATCAGTCTGCGACCTACGGACTGTTGGAAACCGGGGCCGACCTGGCGCTGGTTGTAGGGGGATATAACTCTTCCAACACCATGCACCTGGTAGAACTGTTGGAGTCGACATTTCCCACATATCATATTCGGGATGCCTCAGAACTGATTTCTGAACGGGAAATCAGGCACTTTAATCAGTGGGATAAGGAGATCAAAACAACGGAAAACTGGTTGCCGACAGATACGTCACCATTGCGGGTAATTATCACATCCGGGGCATCCTGTCCGGATGTTTTGGTAGATGAGGTTATTCTCGAGGTACTCTCTCATTTCGATGATATCAAACCCCTAAAAGAAGCTCTCAAACCTTTTGAGCAGGTTACTGAAACTGAAAAGGAAGCCGGATAATAAAGAGATTCAATCCTGAACCACTTTATAATAGCTAACGCTTCTGGGCTGATAATTTCTCAGACGCAGGTTCAACTCATCCATCGTTGTTGTAATATTCGGGGAAATTGAGCCCGTGGTATCCTGCTCCAGATCTTCATAGTTCACATAGGCCTCATACGGAATATTTTCCTGGGTGCGGGCAAATTCATCAAGAGGAACATCATAGCGAACCGTGACTACCGACGGGCTAAAACGCACTTCCTGATTTTCAGGTTTACCTCGAACCCGCACCATAAGCCGTACTTCGGCTTCGGTGAATTCGGTGACTTCCGCAAACAGATCTACGGTATTTCGCTCCACTTGTATCAGCTCTGAGGGTGATTCAAGTTCAAGTTCAGCCTGGAGATCGTCATCCAGATCGTCGAATTCGTATTTTCTGGTATTCAGTTCTGTCAACTCCTCTACAATAGACCGTGCTCCGCTGATGGTCACACTATCAGGAGAAATCGTTGGCTGAGATTTAAAATTGAACTGCCGCCGAAACGTCACATCGATATCCGGATTAACCGGTACCCTTTTTGCGACGCGCTCCTCAATATTCAAATTCAGAGAAGAGGGTTCCACTTGCTGGACATTAACTTCCGGATAAATGTTCATTTGATCCCGGACCATTTCGTACAAATTTAAAGGTTCTGGCGAAGGGTTGATTGGAACCGTCGGCGGATTGTTATAGACATTAAGCAACTTCCATCCCTCAGCTAAGATCGTGACTTCGGCATACTCCGGTGGATTTTCCACGAGTGCGTACTCATCATCCAACTCGGTAACCTGTAATGGCACTTCAAGATTCAGCGTATACTCCCGGCCCAGATTAACCAAAAGCCACAACCCCAAAGCAATAGCATAAGCCACTGCAAAAGCGGTAATTTTTTCGGTTCGGGAAAACATTAGCTTCCTTGCTGACTCGGGTTTTTCCCTGTCATCCCGCTTAAACCATTTTTCCCAAATATTTTTCTGCTCTGTACTCATGATTTGATCAAGCCAAAACCCGAATCTCTTTTATGATGGTCTCTTTTACAGCCTCATTTAATTTTTTTCTGATCGTGTAACGCTGCATGTGCATTTCATGACGCCAACCAGGCTCCGGAACGTGGGCAAACAAGGTATCACCCTTGAAATACAAATCTTTTACTTTCTGTGCCATGGTTTTACCAATGACATCCGGAAATCTCGATAAAATCATTCCCCTTTTCATTTCCTTTTTATGAGGATATGACTCAACAAACTCTTCGATAAGATCGCCGAGGGGTTTAGGTGTATCCGAATATGCCATGGTAATCCTTTTCCGGTCTTCCTTTTAGAGGACAACGAATTTGCAGTGGATTATATACATAAAATCTGGCAGATATAAATGCAACTTTTCTGTGGTAAATCTATCGCCGGGGTCCAAACTTCTGCAATCTGCTTTCTGCAATCAACAATCTGATATCTGTTAGAACAGGCCGGAAGTTAATATTCAACTACTTTGGATGTTCATAGCAAGCATCTCAACAGCACAAAAAGATAGCAGATTGATGATTTGTGATATCAGATTGCAGATGTTGGGGATCCACCTCACGAATAAGAACGCACCGCCCCGTTTTCCACTTGCCACACCGTCTGGTGCTCTTCCTGTTGAGGAATGAGATTCAGAATTAACTCGGGGTTGGCAGCGGTAATAAAGGTTTGGGCCTCGTGGCTAAGAAGGGCATCAAGAAAAATTTCGGTTTTGCGGGGATCCAGGTCTCCGAAGACGTCATCAAGTAAGAGGATGGGCAAATCATCGAGTTTTTCGGCGTAAAGGCTGAGTTGGGCCAGTTTCAGGGCGAGGGCAAACATACGATGTTGCCCCTGTGAACCGAATTTGCGCACTTCGAGATCATCCAAAAGAAAAACGATTTCATCGCGGTGGGGTCCGACGAGCGTCTGCTCGCGATCGGCTTCTTTTTGTTCGAACTCCCGCAGTTTGGCGCGGTATTGATTTTGCAACTCCTCCTGAGAATACTCAAGCGGATCATCAATAAATGTCTGATAGCGAAATGAGGGTTGCTGCTCTATGGATGCCACTTTTTGATATGCCCGGCTCAAATATCCGCTAAATTCGGAAAGTATTTCGGCTCGCCTTTTCACAATACCGGAGCCCACTTCGATTAGTTTTTGATCCCAGGCATCTATCTGCATCAAGCGCATTTCAGGGTCTTTCACCTCACTAAGTACGCGATTTCGTTGGCGAATGACACGCCGATATTCAACCAGGTCTTTCAAGTATGATCGGGATAACTGGCTGATCATCCCATCCACAAAAGTTCGACGTTCTACCGGTCCGCCTGCGGTTAGTTTTTTGTCATCCGGAGCCAGCGATATAACCGGAACCATGCCAATGAGATCCGAAATACGATCTAAAGGACTGTCATTGACGGTAATGGTTTTGCCCTCCCCTCTTTTATACGCACACCCCACCTCAAAGCTTGATCGAATACTACCTTCAAAATGCCCTTTGATCAAAAAACCCTGATGCCCTTTCCGGATCGCATATAAGTCCGAGGGGTGAACAAAACTGCGACTCATACACAAATAGTGAATCGCATCCAGAATGTTGGTTTTTCCGGCACCGTTCGGCCCTACAAGAACATTTACATTCTTACCCCATTGGAGCACCGTATGCTCGTGGTTTCGAAATCCGAAAATTTCAAGGCTGGTGTTAATCATTATGATGATCAAACTAAAAAAGGGACGCAGTTTATAACACCGCATCCCTTTTAAAATTCAGAATGTAAGTTTGGCAGTGAAGCGCAACTTACACATTGAAAGCATCGCGGCCAAGGAATAATCCGCTTTCGCCGAGCTGTTCCTCAATACGGATCAATTGATTGTATTTTGCCAACCGATCGGTCCGACTCATCGAGCCGGTTTTGATTTGTCCGGCGTTGGTAGCCACGGCAAGATCCGCAATGGTAGTATCTTCGGTTTCACCTGATCGGTGAGAAATCACGGCGGTATAACCACTCTTATGAGCCAGCTCGATGGCATCCAACGTTTCGGTAAGCGTACCAATCTGATTCACTTTGATCAGAATAGAGTTCGCGACCCCCTGTTCAATGCCCTGACCAAGACGCTCGGTGTTGGTTACAAACAAGTCATCCCCAACCAGCTGTACTTTATCGCCGATGGCGGAGGTCAGTTTCTTCCAACCATCCCAGTCATCTTCATGCATCGCATCTTCGAGGGAGATGATCGGATACTTTTCTACCCATTTTTTCCAGTAATCGGCCATTTCATCGGGTGAAAGTTTGGAGCCATCACTCCACTTGAGTTCATAGACGCCTTCGCTTTCATTATAGAACTCACTCGCCGCAGGATCCAATGCCAGCAGGATGTCGTCACCTGCTTTGTAACCGGCATTTTCGATAGCTTTCAGGATAACTTCAATAGCCTCTTCGTTGCTCTTTAAGTTGGGAGCAAAACCGCCTTCGTCGCCAACAGCGGTGTTGTATCCGCGTTCAGTTAGAACTTTTTTGAGATTATGAAAGATTTCCGCACCCATCCGAACGGCTTGTGATAGGCTCTCAGCTCCGGCAGGCATTACCATGAATTCCTGGAAATCAACATTGTTGTCGGCATGCGATCCACCATTGATAATGTTCATCATGGGAACCGGCAATACTTTGCTGTTCACACCGCCAACGTATCTCCAAAACGGGATGTTCAGGGCATTGGCAGCGGCATCAGCGGCTGCGAGCGATACCCCGAGTATGGCATTGGCCCCGAGTTTGGATTTGTTTTCGGTGCCGTCGAGATCGAGCAGCATGTGATCCAGCTCAACCTGGTTAAAAACATTAACTCCAAACAGCTCATCAGCAATGATGGTGTTTACATTTTCAACTGCTTTGGTTACTCCTTTGCCGAGATAGGCATCATCATCGGAGTCGCGAAGTTCAACCGCTTCATGTTCACCGGTTGACGCTCCGGAAGGCACGGCTGCTCTTCCCATCACACCGTCTTCCAGGACGACATCTACTTCTACTGTTGGATTTCCTCTTGAATCAAGAATCTGGCGGGCAATAATTTCTTCGATTGTGGCCATAGTAATACCTTCTCTTCCGTGGGTTAAAAATTTCCGATATGAAGGTACGATTCTTTATGGAAATCCGGTAGTTATAAAAAGCCCTTCCAGTTGAAATTAGCCCTTTTGACTTTGAATCAAAAAATGTTGGAATTACATCTCTCCGGCAAAACGCTTTCCCGGACGGGTGTAATGATAAAACATGGTGTTGCCATACCGCAGGGTTCGAATGTCATTAAAACCCTTGAATGATTTTATCGACTCCGAAAGTCCTATATCCCCTTTAATTCCCCTTCGTATACGGAATCGGATTTTGAGATTTTCCAGCTTTCGGTTTTTATCGAAGTAATAATATTCAAAAAGGTGGCGGAAATCCGGTGACTCTATCAACTTAAATATTTCAGGAAGTTCTTCCTGTTCTTCCGTCTGTTCGGATTCTTCCGCCTGGTTTTTGGAATGTTTATCCTCAGGTTTGGATCCATCATCCGGAAGTTTGGGCATAGGAACGACGTTGGCCAATAAAAATGGCAGCTTGGAAAGCACAGGCGTTCCCGCCTCTGTCGGTTGTGCCGGCAGAAGCGTAACCGGATTTATGGCATCAAACCTCATTATTTATGTTTTTATTCGTTATCATTCATTGGCGTTATCGACCATCCGGCATTTTTTTAAAGTAGTATGGACATGAATCTCACCCCGCATAATTTGTTGCTTCTTTTTGATATAGACGGGACTCTTATCCGCATTAACCGACAAAAGAATCATCACATCCTGGCAGAAGCTCTGAGCAAATGTGGCATTGACTCCGAACCTATTTTTGAGCAGAAATTTGCCGGCAGAACAGACCGCGATATTTTTCTTTCTGTGCCGGGCGCCAACCCCGATGATTTCGACTGCATTCGACACCATTATGAAAAGCTGATCGAATCCGAACTGAAATCTGAGCACATTGAAGTAATTCCCGGAGTTTCCTCTGCGCTTCACTATTTTCATCAACAAGGATACTCTCTTGGTTTAATCACGGGAAATTGCCGAAATGCCGCTTTTACCAAACTTCGAAAAGCGGGCCTGGATCATTTTTTTCAAACCGGCGGGTTTGGTGATGATCATCAGGACCGTAATTATTTGCCTGCGCTTGCTCGCGAAGCTGCTTCGGAGTACTTTGGAAAAACCTATGCACCTGAGGCTACTTTCATCATTGGCGACACTCCCAATGATATCCGTTGTGCTCGTCACGGTAGCTGCCATGCTATAGCGGTAGCAACAGGTAGTTATTCTGGTCAGGAGCTGGAGCAACACAACCCCTGCTTATTGCTTTCTTCGCTGGAAAACCCGCAAAACCATTTCAATGGCTACATCCGTACAGTCTCCTGAAACAGGTTTTTTGAGGGTAGACGGGTTAGATATCCCTTTTCAATGGTGGGGTAACCGCTATGATCAACCTGTTCTTTTTTTCCACGATATCGGTGATAACCCGGCTACGTTTGCTCCTGTCTGTGCGGCATTGGTTCATCAGGGGTATTGCTGCATCAGTCTCGGACTGCCGTTTCATCAACAAGAAACTAATCGGGCGGTAGACTTCCGGTGTGATAGCTTTATTCAAAAACTAACGGAAACGCTGGCGTACAATGGGTTGGGTAAATACACCATCGTAGCACATTCTTTTGGTGCACGGCTGGCTCTTCCCCTTGCGGTTTATAATCCTGAGATGGTCAAACGCATCATTTTGGTTGCCCCGGATGGGTTTCACTCACGTAGTGATTTGCTGTTCAAACCCGCGCAATATTCTCTCCTGCAGAAATTTGTCAACCAATTTGATTTTCCGGCCAGACAATTACTGAAATTTGTAAAACCCGATTTAGCTGCGGCACAAACAGAACCATTGCTGCAAGTCTATCGGAGATGCCTGCCTGTGGCAGATGAGGTTGATTTACAAGCCAACCGTACGATGGGTCTATTATATACCATCCAGGCTCCCGTAAGAATTATCTGGGGAAAAAACGACCGGGAAGTGCCATTTCAAACAGCTGCGGAGGTGAGCCAACATTTTCGGGATGCAACGGTTCATTTACTGGAAAACTCCGGACACAAACCACATGTGGATGCACCTGACGAGTTTAATGAGCTGCTTTTAAAAATTTTGAAGCGCTGATTAGTGACTGTAAGAAAAAGCCAATATCTAATCCGGTCGGTGCAGTATAATGGGTAATTCAGGAATTCAGGTAATTGGGCTCAAAGCAACTCATGAAGCCAAATACCTAATTTTTCTTATATCTACTGATTTACCTTAATTGCCTATTGTTTCTAAAAGGTATAGTGAGTTTTCTTAGATGCAAAAATTGGTGTTATTAGTACACTAATTACCAGTTGGTTCCCAGAACTATGGTAATCTGAGGACTGTTAAAAAACGACTGTGCATCAAAACCATCTTGCCCGGGTATCGGTGAGTTTGGTTCCATGATTTGAATTTCATCGGGATAATAATGGAACTGATATCCGAATCGCACGCTTTGCAGTTGCCCAAAGTTTTCGCCGAAATCCGCACCGATGGCCAACTCGCCCGTTAATCCGGTGGTAAAATACCCGTCGCTCCATCCCTGGAAGACATCATACGGAGGCAAATTTGCCGGGCGATAGCCTCTTCCCTCGGGGTCCGGGAAATACGGATATACAAATGACGGGGCAAGACCTACGGCGCTGTGAATATGTACTCTGAAATTGTCGGATAGCTGTTCAGCAAAAATACGCCGTTTAATACCCGCAGTGACCGGAGCGACCAGTACCCGATTGTATTTATTCGGAATAATTTGCTGCCCCCAAAATGTTTGCAGAGTTTGTTCTGCCTCGTCCTTCAGGTTAGATATGTTCAGATTGATGACAAACTCAGATTGCGTAGAAAGCGCTCTGCGGTATTCCGTGCCCACGCCAAATCCGTAGTTATTGAGCATCAATTTAAAACCTATACCGTTTTTTAATCCATCGGTATATGGTGATCTCGGATCAGGCATTTCTTCAAGTTCCGGCTCTTCACGCTCCTGCCCGAGAAGCTTAGACGGCTGTGCACCTATCAGAATCACAGATAAGATCAATAATACGGGCAAATAAAATATTCCTTTATAAATACGATGGTCGACCATTTGACGGAGATATTATTGAAAATTGAAACTTATGTATTGTGAAATTCTGTGATGACGTTATTTTCAGTACACCTTATTCTAAAGGGATATTACAATGTTTTCAGGTAATGACCCGACAAACTTGCATTTAACCGGGATTACGTGAAACAATTAAACATCTGAATGCATTGTTCTTAATTAATCAAGAACAAAAATGGTAATTCAGCACCTGTTTCACAAATCGTGGGTAACGATGCTGTTATATTCTATCAACATCTGTTGAAATGTAATTTATTCCCGAAAACGTTCAAAAAAACAATTTAAATATATGCAAACCGCCGAAAGCTACGTAATTCTCGGGCCTTCTGTTACGCTTCATAAATTCCTGCCATCCATTACGGATGAGACCAGTCCCAAATATTTATATAGATACGAATCAGAGCAGACCGGCGATTCGGTTCATGTTTTTGTTTTCGAGGAACAAAAAAAAGTGACCAATGAAAGCCATTGCTTAACCCTTGTTGTTGAGTCCAGCGACAAATCCATCAAAGTAGAATTGATGCCATCCGGCGGCCGTACCGGCTTTCGCGGAGGCTCTGCCGATGGTGAACCTCCGGTATATGATCAGGTTAAAGATTTCATCCTTGATTTCACAAACCGCTTCGGGCTGACTATCCAGGATAATAAGCAGGAAGAAGTTTCCAACGAAGAAGAAGAAAACGATAAATAAACCTATTTACTTCATTCATTTATAGATGAAAGATCAGGATTGGACGGTAGTCCGTATGTTAAATTGGGCTACTGATTATTTTCAGGAAAAGTCGGTAGCTTCTCCGCGCCTTAGTATTGAATGGCTGCTGGCTGAAACCCTCAACATTCGTCGTCTTGATCTATACATGCAGTACGACCGTCCTTTAACCCGGGAGGAACTTGACAGGCTCCGTCCGCTTGTAAAAAGGCGTGCAGAACATGAACCCTTACAGTATATAACCGGCTCCACTGACTTCTATAATTGCCGGTTTCTTGTAAAACCCGGCGTGCTGATTCCAAGACCTGAAACCGAACAGTTGGTAGAAATCGTGCTCAATGAATTCCGGGACAAGCCTGATCTCAGGGTTTTAGATGTTGGAACAGGTTCCGGATGCATCGCTGTTTCCCTTAAATTTGAACAGCCCGGATGGAAAATAAAAGCACTGGATAATTCGCCCGAAGCCCTGCAAACTGCAAAATCCAACGCCGAGTTAAACGAAGTCGAAGTTGAGTTTTTCCAGGCAGACTATAATGATGATGAATCATGGATGCACCTTTCCAACTTTGATCTCATCATTTCTAATCCTCCCTATATTCCAGAGGATGAATTTTCTGAACTTGATCCGCAAGTTCGTAACTATGAGCCCACCTCTGCTTTGTATGCTGAAGAGGTTGCACAACCTTATGCTCAGCTTTCTAAAATGGGTGAATCTCTGCTTACGCCCGGTGGTGTTTTATTTGCAGAATTAAATAACTCATATCATCAACAGATCGCTTCTTTGTTTAACGGTGAGATGTGGAGCGGAACCGAAATCATCAACGACTATGGTGGAACCCCTCGCTTTTTGAAGTCTCAATTTCACCACAAATAACTTGTTTTCCACCACTCACTTTTAAAATCGAGACATAACCCCCCCAAACAAGCCGCTTTAAAAAATGTGGACAACTTGTTTAAAACTTTCCTCAAAAACCCACCCCGATTCAAAAATCCTTAAAAATGGCCTTTAAACACCACTTTTGGCTACTCCGTTTTCTTAATAAAAAATTAATATCAGCCCATATAGCCCGCTGCTTATCAAAGACTTAGAACTCAAGCCGCATTGTGGATAACTACCGTTCTACAGCTACCTATCACTTTTGACACAAGCGCTCGAATTTACCATCTTTGCCATCGTAGTGAAGGTCGCACGGGTGTGGAAAAGTGCTAAAATTAGCTAAATGTCAAGCTTTACTTTTCAGAAATTTTGATTATACATAAAGAAAAAACGAGCCATAAGAAAAAAGTGAGTACGCTAAAAACAGAAACTGCTGAGTCTGCCTGGAACGATTGTCTCGAAATAATCAGAGATAACCTCAACTATCAGAAATACAAATCCTGGTTTGAGCCTATTAAGCCGGTTAAGCTCGAAGACGATACTCTGACTATTCAGGTCCCGTCCCAATTTTGGTACGAATGGTTGGAGCAGTATTATTACAGCCTACTCAGGAACACCATTAAGCGCGTTCTCGGTCAGGATGCTCGTCTCGAATATTCGGTGGTATTAGAGCGTGGCAACGATGATTATGATGAACGTTCGGTTAAACTTCCTCAACAACAATCCGGACCATCCACAAACGAGCCGCAAACGCTGAACTCATCTCCGCAATATCAGCCGGGGAATATCCAGAATGCCTTTGTTATCCCTGGTATTAAAAAGACGAAGGTTGAGTCCAATCTGAATTCAAGCTACGTTTTTGAACGATTTATTGAAGGGGATTGCAATCGTTTAGCCAGGTCAGCTGCTATGGCCATTGCCGAAAATCCAGGTACCAACTCGTTTAATCCGTTTTTTGTTTACGGTGGGGTTGGATTAGGCAAAACTCACTTAATCCAAAGCATCGGTAATAAGATAAAAGCTGATTACGGTGAAGAAAAGTCGGTGCTTTATATCTCCTCGGAAAGTTTTACCAACGAGTTTGTTCATGCCATCCGGAATAACCGGGCAAGTGAGTTCTCCATGTTTTACCGGAATATCGATGTTTTGATCGTCGACGATATTCAGTTCTTCAGCGGTAAGGAGAAAACCCAGGAAGAGTTTTTCCACATTTTTAATAAGCTTCATCAGGACGGCAAGCAAATTGTATTGAGCAGTGACCGCGCCCCCAAAGATGTGCCTGATATTGAAGAGCGTTTAATTTCACGATTTAACTGGGGCTTATCCGCAGATTTGCAGGTGCCGGAGTACGAAACCCGGTTTGCTATATTAGAGCGGAAAGCATCCGACAATGGTATCGAGTTTGAGCATGACATTTTTGAGTTCATCGCACATAACTTCAAAACAAGTGTTCGGGATTTGGAAGGAGCCATCATCAAACTACTGGCAACAGCTTCCCTACAGCGGATAGATCGGCTTGAACTGAGTCATGCCAAAAATATCCTTAAGGATATGATCAAAGAGAGCAAGGCTCAGATTTCCATCGATACGATACAAGATCATGTGTGTGATTACTTTGGGATTGAATCGAATCGTGTGCGCGAAAAAACCCGTAAGCAGGAAATTGTAGAAGCACGGCAGATTGCTATGTATCTGGCGAAGCAGATGACAAAATCCAGTCTCAAAACCATTGGTCTGCATTTTGGCGGCCGGGATCATTCAACGGTGATTCACGCCATCACTACGGTTGAAGAACGCCTCGAAACCAGCCCGAAGCACAAACAGATCGTCAACGATATTCGCCATCAAATCGAACTTGCCAGCATCTGATTATGTCACGCCTATCGCTAAATGGTCTTGAATTTTCTGCAAGGCACGGTTATTTCGAACAGGAAAAAGAACACGGCAATCGTTTTGAAGTAGATCTTTCTCTGTACTTAAAACCATCAAAAGCCGGCGATACAGACGACCTCGAAGACACCCTGGACTACGCCGCCGCATATAAAATTGTGAAATCGATTATGCACGGTCCGTCGGTTAACCTCATAGAATACCTGGCCAACCAGATTGCCCGCCGGTTGTATGAAGAGTTTGACGAAGCCAAAAAAGTTGAGGTTTCGGTGAAAAAGTATAATCCCGATCTTGGCGGCCCTTGCAAATATTCTGAAATAAATGTTACATGGCCCGCATAGTTATTGCTCTTGGTTCCAATCTTGGTGACCGACTCGATTATCTGAAACAAGCCAAATCTTTAATTTCTTCTCTTTCGGATCAACCGGTAATCTGCTCATCTGTTTATGAGACCGAACCGCTGGGGCCCTCCGATCAGCTGTATTACAATGCGGTTGCGCTAATGCATTCCGAAAAACCTCCCCTCGAATTGTTAGATCAATTCAAAAAATTCGAGATTGAATGTGGCAGAGATCCTGAAGCTCGAAAATGGAGCGACCGGGAAATTGATATTGACATCATTGACTATGAAGGTTTAGCACTGTCGTCGGAGCGTCTTATTCTTCCACATCCTTCCTACTATAAAAGGACGTTTGTTCTGGTTCCGCTGGCTGAGGTTTGTCCGGATTGGATTGACCCGAACACCCAAACTCCGATTGATGAATTGATTAAAAATGCCGACGATTTAGGCGTTTATAAAACTTCATTAAAGTGGTAGATTAGCGGTTATGAATCAATACGATTTTATAGCCATCGAAGGAGTGATCGGAGCGGGCAAAACGTCATTGGCCCATCTGTTGGCAGAACGGCGTAAAGCGCGTTTGGTACTTGAGGAGTTTGAAGAGAACCCGTTTCTACCGAGCTTTTACAAAGACCCGGAACGGTATGCCTTTCAAACGCAGCTCGCTTTTCTATCCAGCCGGTTTCGGCAGCAGCAGAATCTGAAAAGCAAAGACTTGTTCCACGATCTGGTGATATCCGACTATCTTTTTGAAAAAGACCGGATTTTTGCCCGGTTAAACCTGAGTGGCGACGAACTCTCGCTGTACGATTCCATTTATAACATCATGAGCAGTATATCGGCACGGCCAAGCCTGGTGGTATATATCCAATCCAGTGTGGATCGGTTGATGCAAAACATTCATGCCCGGGGGCGTTCCTATGAACAGGAAATCAGCAAATCGTACCTGGAAGAATTAACCAATGCCTACAACCATTTCTTCCACCATTACACCAAGTCACCGCTGATTATCCTCAATGCCACCGAAGTCGACTTCGTCAACAATCAGGAACAGTTTGACTATATAGAGGATCAAATATTCGAACAGCCGCTTCGTAGTAATCAGGTACACCTTAAACCGAGCTGATTTATGCTTCGTCTATTTGCTATTATAGCTTTCATCTATGTGCTCTATCTATTCATCAGATATGCCATTCGCCGTTCTCTGATCATGTCGCACCCGGGATTTCAGCAGCAGCGAAATTTCCGGAACACGCATCAGAATCAAAGGAGTAACAGTCGCAGAAGCCGGTTCGATAATGTTGAGGATGCCGAGTACGAGGAAATTGATGATCAAAACCAAACCTCCGGCAGTTCCACTTCGAAAGCCTGACATTTGCCAACATAGCATAGGGTTATGGCCAACCTTGAAGAGCTTTGCAGGGATTATCTGAACGACCGCCTCGATGCCGACGACCGGAAATGGCTCGAAGAACGCATCTCAAACGGGGATGAAGCTGTAATTGCCACACTGCGGCGCCTTCAAAGTTTCCGGGAAGGTTTTTCCGCATTGGAAAGTCCTCCTCAAAATCCGGATGCCGAACAGCACGATAAGCTGAACGATTTCATCAAAGACGCTCCTAAAGCCGAACCGCAGACATCTCACAGTATTTCGGATACAGCCTTTCTAAATGATGGCGTTCGCAATCGGTTTCTTCGCCTTACTACGCTTGCCGGTATTGTTTTTCTGATCTTCCTGGTGATCCAACAGTGGCGACTGCATCAGGCACAGCAGGAGTCGGAAATGATGAGCGGGCAAGTGGAGCGATCCAACGAGCAGCTTCTGGAACTTGACGAGCGCTTAAATACCGCATCTTTTCAAAACGAATATCTGCAGGGGCTCCTTTTCCGGGATGATGTCTTCATTCAACGATTTGAAATGGGCGAAGGCCACAGCGGATTACTGCTGTTTATGTGGGAGACCACCAGCTGGGATCACG
>SLJN01000265.1 GCA_007135115.1 Balneolales bacterium | reverse complement strand
GTTTTGATTTTTTTATCCACCGCTTCTTCAATTACCCTGTTCAGCTCAGCCTCAATCTTGGCCCCTTTATTGAAAATATCATGGAGGTCTAAAGTAATCTTTTTACCCATAAAAGTGGCTTTGTTGTTAGTAAAGCAAGACCCGGTAAAACGGACCTGCCGGCTCCCTTGTATTTCAGGGAGTGCCTGGCAAAAAATCCTGAGAAAATCTCAGATCAAATATACAACCGGGGGATCTGCCGATCCCACGTTTTAGTAAAAACGCGCCGGTCTTTTTCATACGCATCAAGTGTCGCGTGGATGATAAACTCATCTTTTGTGCAGGTAAGCAGGGTACGGGTTTCGGTGCGGATATCCCACTTATCCCCGCGTTTCAGCCGGCGAATACTTTTCACTTCACCGTTGACCGACTCAAAGTCATCATCCCGGAATCGATACCATTCGTGGGTGTTCTTGGTGGTTTCCAGATTAATTTCTTCAATCCGGTGTGTGCCTTCATCATTGTAAACATGTAGAGTGGATTCGTCTCTGGCCATATCCCGGGTGATGATCCAGTTATGGTCGGCCGGCTTCAGGATGGTTTTACTGGGTTCGGGAGCCCCTTCGGACTGTTCAAATTCTTCGAGTTCTCCGTCATCGGCTCTGGGCTCCCGAATGGGAAGTGTTAAGCTGCTTTCGGCCGGGTAGACGGTTAGTCGAACCGGCTCCGGCGGAGGCCAGGCCAGCGGCCAGTAGCTTGTAGATACCGATACCCGAATGCGGTGGCCCTCCGGGAACTTCTGGGCAATATCATTCAATTCCACCCGGATGCGCTCCTTCTTACCCGGTTCCAGCTTATCAGGAAATTCGTGACTGTTGCGGTGGCACAGGTTCAGCAGTCCGTAGGTGATCCGGGTCGCTTTGCCGTCCGGGGCCACGTCCGAAAGGCGGATTGCAACCATAGCCACCGGTTTATTCGATTCCAGCTCCAGCTCCACTACCGGGGCACCCATAATTTCAATGGGTTTCTCCAGCGGCTCGGTATCAAAAATGAGGGATCCCCCATCCTCCTCGCGCTGATCGTAGGGGAGGTCAGGTCCGGCGCTGTAAGAGCACCATTTACCGGCAAACAAACCCACGCTCAACGGCGATTGAATCGGAAGTGGATCATTGTTTACCGGCTCTTCACCCGGTTTCAGTATAGAGTGGTGATCAAACTTGAAGGTTTGTTTGTCGATGTGGGGAGATGGCCATTCAGGTTCGGCTACCCACCTTCCGGGGCGTTTTTTGTAGTCAGCTTTGGGTTTTACACTGTCCTGCATCCATACGCGAATAGCCGGATCGTCATCAACTCCGGTGTCTATATCTTTCATCCAGTGATCAAACCAACGAATGCTTTCCTGCAGGAATCCGATTTGAGGTCCGGTGGTAGCCATGTGCGGATAAATGTGACTCCACGGGCCGATCAACCCTTTGCACGGAGCTTTCAGGTTGTCGACCATACGAAACACCGCATTCGAATAGCCGTCCGCCCAACCGCTTACGGCAAGTACCGGGCATTGGATGGCGTCATAATCTTCACAAATGGAGCCGTGTTTCCAGTAGTCATCCCGGGTTTGGTGGCGCATCCAGGTATCGACCCAGAGGCCGCTGCCTTCCAGACGCTGCAGCCACATATCGCGCCAGCGGTCTTCGCCGACCACTTCCGGATCCGGCGGAAGGGAATTGAAGGCAAACATGGTAGAAGCCCAGGAAAGGTTGTCATTCAACAGGCATCCTCCCATATAGTGGACATCATCGGCATAGCGGTCGTCGGTAGAACACAGGCTGATGACGGCTTTAAGCTGCTCCGGCTGCCGGGCGGCGATTTGCAAGCCGTTAAAGCCACCCCACGAGATGCCGATCATGCCGACATTCCCATCACACCAGGGTTGCTGTTCCAGCCACTTAAGTATCTCTTCGCCGTCTTCGAGTTCCTGGGGGAGATATTCATCCATCAACACACCTTCGGAGCTGCCGCTGCCCCGCAAATCCACCCGGATAGCCACATAGCCGTGAGCGGCAAAATACCGGTGCATTTGGGTATCTCGTGAGCGCTTTATATCACGCTTTCGGTATGGGATGTATTCGAGGATGGCGGGGACCGGATTTTCTTCGGCATCTTCGGGCATCCAGATTCGGGCCGAAAGCCGAACCCCGTCTTTCATGGGGATCCAGACATGTTCATATTCTTTAACTTCGGGTAAGGTATCTACCGAATTGACTACCGAGCTCATATATAGATTAATATTGGATTTTTATTTTTCATCAGTTCTGGAATGGCCTGTCGTATCAAGTAGGAAACGCAGTTTAGCTGTTCCGTAGCATAAACCAGGTTGATGAATTGCATCGACATGTATCCCGATGCCTGTAAGTCATCAACCCGATTCTGCTACAAAAGGTTACGGCTTTTGAATTTCGAGCCTGAAATCGAGCAATTTGACAACCAGATCGTATTTTTCCTTGAGCTCTTGCTGATCCCGGGCTCCGATCCATACCCAGCCCAGCTCATAGCTGTAGCTGTCCTGGTCTTCCATATCTGAAAGGCGCTGACCTTCCTGTACCTGGGTTAACACCGAAACTCCCGGAATCGATCGCTGGATAGCTTCCAGGTCTGCTTCGGACGGGGCCCGGCTGACCACTCCATCCTCGTAGGAACGAACGAAGAACTTCCCGGCTACTTTGTATTTACCTTTCCGGTGAGGCATTTCCGGCTTTTTTCCCAGAGCCAGATCAAGCATAACTTTATGATGAGTGCAACCGTCTACATCTCGAAACAGCTCACAATGCGACTGCGATATGCGAGGGTTGATTTCAAGCAGCCAGATCTGATCGTCTTCTTCCTTATAAAAATATTCAATGTTGAATGCTCCGTTATCCAGACCGATCTCTTTAATAACTTTTTTAGAGATCTCTATCATTTTTTGTTGTACCGGCTGTGGCAACTGTGACGGGTACTGATAGCGTTCAAAAGAGGATCGGTTAACTCCGCGAATAGAGTCAATGACACCGTAAATCTCCACTTCGCCATTGTAGCTGTACCCCTCCAAAGTGCATTGGCTTCCGGAAATAATGGATTCCGCCATACATATCGTAGGGTCGAGATGATCTATATGATTCGGCAGTTTAATCAAATCCATTATGCGCCTGAATGGCCGGGCCAGTCTGGGCAGTTCTTCACGAATGACGGGGATGGCATTTTCAAAGTCCTCTTTATTGTTGATGCGAAAACCAAGATGTGACCGGTACGAATTGACCGGTTTGATCCAGAACGGGTAATCCAGGGTGATTTGACTAAGCGGATCTTCAGAATATGGATCAAAGCTTTGAAAATCAGGAATATGTTCGGGGATTACTTTTTTCTGGATAAGTCGACCCCAGTATTTGTGATTGCATTTTAACACACTCTCCAAGGTCGGGCCGCTCAGGTTGTATCTGTCCGTCAAATAGGCCATCAGATCCACAGCGGGAAAATCGATGAAAGTTGCAATTGCATCTCGTTCGTCCGGTCGATTATCAAGACGATCAATAGCCGATTTTAAAATAGTATCTATGTCAATTTCATCGGTACCCCTAAGTTCATCCATATCGACAAGTGAATGGAAGTTATATTGGTTTCCATCATCAATAGTTTGCAGTAGTTTTAAGTTATACTCATCAAGACTTATAATCTGGATGTCTTTAGTGGTTTTTTCCTTTTTTTGCTCCGGTGTGAGAATATGTTGATCCCGCTCAATTCCCTTGTTAACCATCAGTTCAGTCATAGCATACCTCCTGCTTTATTGGATTAATGATGAAAGTGGTTATGTGATTAATATGGTATATGTATGAATGTGATATATCATATATAAGAAATTAAAACATGATTAAGTATGTATGATATAAAATATTTCTGATAATTATTACCGTTACCTAAAACAGTGTAGGTGTAATCATAATTATATTAAATTATGCTACACTAAGACGAATAAACTAACACCAATAGTATACTATGCTGTCGAAGTTGCTTTTTTCGGACCACCGATAGCGCAAAGGAATCGACTTTTACACCGAGAACCGGCGCTTTCCCGTGCATCCCCCCTACCGGTGCACTATTGTTGAGGTGACAGAAATCTACCAAAAACCCAAACGCCGGCCGAGTGCGTCCCCGCACCGGCCCACTATCACCACGCGTCCTCGCGTTTTATGTAGATGTCCGGCGCTTTCCCGTGCATCCCTCGTCCACCCATAATAGCAGGTTCAATTTCATAGCCTCGGGATGTGGTTGGGGGGGTAACGGTTTACCCTGGGTTGCGCTTCGCTCCACCCAGCCTGTACCTGTGGTGGGCTACCAACATGTCGTCCTTACAGGACGTATTTATTCACCCATCATCAGATCAAAATACAATCCGTTTTAATCCGTGCAGATCCGCGGATAACTATCTGTCAATTGAAAGAATGATCGAGCCGTTAAATGAGGTGTACGTTAGGGATAAGTCAGTGAAAATGATAGCAGCACAGATAGGAAAGCTGTTCGCCATTGTGAAAAATTAATGAACTTTAACATATAAGGATGCAAAAAGATATAATATTGAAGGGTTTTTGCGGTTGTAGTAAGCGGATTTGCAAGAATCACTTCCTGCAGTTGAAAGCTCACTGTAACATCAAATTCAGTGATCTGTAATGGGCAATGATGACTTAAATAAATTGGTTACTAATCCTGCCGGCTATCAGGATGAAGTAGTGGA
Organism: Balneolales bacterium; assembly: GCA_007135115.1. GTDB lineage: Bacteria > Bacteroidota > Rhodothermia > Balneolales > Natronogracilivirgulaceae > SLJN01. Next base: position 472 of record SLJN01000265.1, on the reverse strand, counting down.
AGAGAATTTTTTGCATTTCCGGTGAACGTTTCCGGACGCTTTGCGTCTCAGTGATTGAGCATTCGTTAAGGTTTTGATGTCAACTTTGATAATTGAATTGAGCAGATACTAAGCTGAATTTGGCACAAAATATTAAAGATGATCTGACTGAGACAGGCAGCATGCTAATCGGTGATCAGTTTTTGAATAAACCGTTAATCGCAATATCGATCCGGGTGATAATTGCGATCAGTGGCTGTACACTTTTTCAGGGTTTAACTCCTGAAGTACCGAGAATTGCTTGAATTATTAATCATTTTCATTGTATGAATAAAAGGTTATCCAAAGTATTCGTCTTTATCTCTGCTGCATTGTTAATTGTAGGATGTGGAAATAATAACAGCAATGAATTCGGGCGACCCGGAGGGGATAATGCGCCCACCGTGGAAATAGTAAGATCACAGATCGGTTCGCTGCCGCTTGAAGAGCGATT
>SLJN01000132.1 GCA_007135115.1 Balneolales bacterium | reverse complement strand
TGCGCTCAATATTCAATAATTCAACTTATCAAAAAAGGGATTAAACCCATTACATATTTCAAAATGCCTAACTTCGACAATTGAGCCGTATTCTGAAAATACTATCCGTAAACCCGTTTACCTTTGAGCCAGGTGGCCTGTACCTTCCCTTGCATTTGCATCCCGTCGTAAGGCGTGATTTTATGGCGGTGCTGAAGATCCTGCGCATTAACCGTGAACGTTGCATTCGGGTCCCAGGCCATTAAATCAGCCTCCATGCCCTCTTCAATTTTACCGATGCGATGGCTCTGACCCAGCAACTCAGCAGGGCGCTCAGCAAGCCAGCGGGTTAAGTTAACCGGACTGACCTGCTGATCTCTGAGTGCCGTCCAGGTTGCCGGTAACAATAGCTCGAGCGATGCAATACCGCCCCATGCCTGAATAAGGTCACCGCTGTCGATTTCTTTGAGTTCCGGTGGGCATGGAGAATGATCTGTGGCAATTAAATCAATATGGCCATCCATTAGAGCGGATTTCAGTAAATCCCGGTTAGCTCTTTCCCGTATTGGCGGTGCGCATTTAAATCGCGTGTCGCCATCAGGAATATCTTCTGATTCAAAATTCAGATAATGAGGAGCGGTTTCAACGGTGATGGGCAACCCTTCGGTGCGGGCTTTTTTGAGAATAGGCAGCGCCATCACCGATGACAAATGCACGATATGCACGGGGCATCCGGTCTTCTTGCATAAATTAACCATCAGGTTGATGGCGTCGACCTCCCACTGTTGAGGACGGGAACGCAGATATTGATCGTAGCTTAACGGGTCGGTTTGTTTTTCATGATCCGGCAGTGCACTTAGTTCAGCATGGACGAGCAGCGGTTTTTGGAAATCCGCAAGAACGGTCATTGCAGCATTTAATTCATGTGAGGTGACATTGGGAAATTCAACTATCCCGGAATGGCACAAAAATGCTTTAATTCCGGCGGCGCCGGCCTTTAGCAAGGATTCAACCTGTTCCTCATTTCCCGGAACGAGTCCGCCATAAAACAGGCAATTTACATGAGCTTTTTGACCGGCAAGGTTTTGTTTTTCCTTAAGAGCTTCGGGCGTAATCGTGACCGGACTGCTGTTGAGTGGCATATCCGCCAATGTAGTAATACCCCCTGCCGCTGCTGCCAGGGTTGCCGTTTCAAAGCCCTCCCAATCGGCTCGGCCCGGTTCATTTATATGCACATGGGCATCAATTAACCCAGGCATAATGACGGAGCTGCCGAAATCTTCAACTTTTTGGTTTTCTGGTATTTCACTCCGCTCAAGGATATCAGCAATCCTGCCCTCTTTAATGACGAGGCCGAGCGGCTGCATTTTCCCGCTACAGACAACGTTTTCTGATGTGATGATTACCGGTTCCGACATAAATACGTAATTACCTGTTACTTTCCTGTAATCTAAAAATTACGCATCAAGAAAAAAGCCAATGTTTAAGTTGGAGTCAGAAGCGCATTTAATCTGAATTCGATTCTAAACATTAGCGGAAGTTAAAGGATTGAAAAACTGAAAAAGGAAAGGACGAGTCCGGCCTTTAGATAAAAAGCCGGTGATTTTTTGGTCCTTGACGCCTGTCCCGATGGAGATCGGGGATCAATCAAAAAGGACGGATGGATACTATAGACTGCCGTGATGCAATTATTTCCGCAGGCAGTACAATTAAAAAAATAATCGAACTAAGAATCTCTAAGCGCCCGGAATCAGGTTTCGCCTTTAACGAGTTTCACCTTGTTCTCCCGGCTCATCTCACTTAATGTCTTCAGAATGTTTGTTTTATCCACGCCGGTAACGGTTTCCAACTCACTCAGGCTGATAGTAATGGTATTCCCCTGATTTTTAATTATCTGATCATGCCAATGATCCAGCCACTTTGCCAGATGAAGTTTACTTCCGCTTTTAGAATCATCATCACGCAGTTTTTGGATGATTCCATCGCAGGCCTCCTGTTCCTGAACGATTAGTTTCATCAGTTGTAAACCACGTTTTGCCGATTTCAGCCAGTAGTCCAAAAATGCGGATACCGGAAGTTTTACGACCTCGCTGTCACGCGAAGTAATGACATCATAATGAAACGGTTGTTCTTTCAGGTTTGCCAACAGGCCTAAACATGAGATTGGTTGAATACGCTGCTCAAGTCCGGTTTCTGAGCATTTCGCAATCAGCTCTCCTGACAGAAGTAGTACCACCATATTTGCATCATCCCCGGTATGAATCACCTTCTCATCAACAGAAAAATATTCAGATGAAAAGGCTCTTTGAATTTCTGCAAGTTCATATGAAGAAAACCCGGTCTGTAAAATGTCTGTTGAATTCAAATTTTGATAATCCATTTCCTGTTCATTATCGATTTAATAATTGATAAATATTCTGCCATCTCATCTGAAAAGCAGGGACTCACCTGTTATTAAACATTATACACTCACTCAACCGGTGATGGTATGACTATCATCAATTCAAAATATGAGATTTGTCAGTTTTTAATACGACCTGCTCGTACGCAATGATGGGGTTTATAGCCAATCTGATATCTTTCTCTACCCCATCTCCATCAAACCGGAATTAAGATTTGATGCCGATGTAGACAATTTCACGGGATGTGTTTAAATTAGTGGACTTTTCAATCGAATTCTTGAACGCAGGGGTTATGACGGTCGACGAACGATTTGCTACGATTGCCAGATCTTTTGGCAATGCTAACAGAGTTAAAATATTATGGTTGTTGGTTCAAGCTGAACACAGTGTGGACGCACTTACAGCTAAAACGGATATTTCATTTGCCAATGTTTCGCAGCATTTACAGACGATGCGATCCAATGGACTGGTTGAAAGCCGCCGGGATCGCAACAGGGTGATTTATAAAATCTCCGATCAGTCTGTTATTGATATGCTTGTTGCCACGCAGAATGTGGCAAGGGTGCATTTTGCGGACGTCAACGCAAAAGTTTATACCGATGATGCCGGTATGCCGATTCAAACGATCCATCCGCAGGAGGCATGGGATTGGCTACGCGGGGATGAAGCTGTCATTATAGATGCCCGTCCGTTGGAAGAGTTTGATTCCGGCCACATCCCGGGAGCGCTGTCTCTGCCATCTGAAAGGGCTTCAGCTCAGGATATTGAGCGCCTCCGATTGCAAGAACCTTTGATTGTATACGGTCGTCACGCATTTTGTCCGCTACCTGATCGCATCATCGAACTACTGAAGCAGCAAGAATGGAATCCGTACCGGCTCGAAGGAGGAATTCCCGAGTGGCTTTACGGAGGGTGGCCGGTAGCCCGAAAATAACATTATGAAGGGATGTGTGCCGTACCACCTGTTTCAGAAAAGCTATATCTGGTCAGGAGGACTCTTCAGAACGATGACCGAGATGAATGACCTCAACATCATGAATTTTTGCATTAGCAACCGAAAACCGTACGATGGTACGCCATTCGTGGAATCCATGGCGACCGGCAGCACCAGGGTTCATGTGGATCATAGCAGGAATAAGTGGGTCACGAACAATTTTAAGGATGTGTGAATGTCCGCATATAAAAAGATCAGGAGGATTTTCTTCCATTTCTTTGCGAATGGGCAACGCATACCGACCGGGATGTCCGCCGATGTGGGTCATCCAGATATCCAGGCCTTCCATCTCAAATCGCTCATGGAGAGGATAAACTTTGCGAATATCATCACCGTCAATATTTCCGTAAACCCCTTTTACAGGGGCTATTTCTAGCAGCTTTTCTGCAATATCGATTGTTCCGAAATCACCTGCATGCCAGATTTCTTCACACTCTGAGAAATAGTCAGCAATTTGAGAATCATAATAATTATGCGTGTCGGCAATTAGCCCTATTTTCCGCATGGACCGTAACCCGTTTTATTAATTTAAAGGTGTAGATTAATACAAGCCGTCGTCGTTGTCAATCAATAACTAATAGAATCTTTAAAAATATTTTGAGTGCGCCTAAATTTAGCATCATTATCGTCACTTGGAACGGACTGGATCACTTAAAAACCTTCCTGCCTTCGGTCGTAAAGCATTCCCCGAATAATTCCGAAATCCTGATTGCCGACAATCATTCCACCGACGGAACCGGCGAATGGCTTATCAATCATTATCCACGTTGCCGGCATATTTATTTGGATGACAACTATGGCTATTGTGGTGGCAACAACCGGGCTGCCGCTCAAGCCAAAGGTGAAATTCTGCTGTTCCTGAATAACGATGTTGAAGTCACGCCTGACTGGCTTACCCCACTGCAAAAGCTATTTGATTCAAATCCTGACATCGGGGCGATACAACCCAAATTGCGCGATTATTCGAACCGCACCCGGTTTGAATACGCCGGTGCTGCCGGAGGATTGTTGGATTATTACGGCTACCCTTTTTGTCGCGGCCGCATCTTTGATACCATTGAACAAGATCAACAGCAGTATGATCAACAAACATTAATTCACTGGGCAAGCGGGGCGGCATTGGCTGTCCGCAGTACATTGTTCCGGGAATTAGAGGGGTTCGACGAACAATTCCGGTTTCACATGGAAGAAATCGATTTATGCTGGCGCATCAGGAATCGTGGTCATGCGGTTGTTTTTCAACCTGAATCAACGGTTTATCATCTCGGCGGCGGATCGCTCACATCCGGCTCGTACCGAAAATGGTTTTATAATTACCGCAACAACCTGATCATGCTTTTAAAAAATCTGCCAAAAGGAAAAACGCTCTCGCGTATCCTCATGCGGCAGTTACTCGATGGGGTTGCCGGCATCTACGCGCTATTTCGCCTGAAACCACAGGAAACCGTAGCCATTGTCCATGCACATCTCTCCTTTTACGGGCACATTAGAACGGTTCGTCAGAATAGAAAATCCGAGCAAGCTAAAGTCGCAACGTACGAACCTGCTGAGACAAAGCCCTACTCTATTGTGTGGCAATATTTTATTCGGGGGAGGAAGCGTTACCGGGAATTACACAAATCACAATGATCAAAATTCAAATAACAAATAAGCTCCAAGACTCAGTAAATGAAATTCCAAACGGTTGCCAGGGTCGGTTTCGGTAATTGGATTTTGGCTATTGGAATTTATTTGTTATTTGGTGCTTGTTATTTGACATTTCGGGAACTTATTTAATTCAATGTTTTACTTTACGTTTTTCATCAACAAGCTCCTGATATACGGCAAAGAGTCGGCGAAAATGATCGTCCATGGTT
>SLJN01000007.1 GCA_007135115.1 Balneolales bacterium | reverse complement strand
TAATTAGCATGGTGCGCAAAACTGATCGATTGTTGTTAACTAAAACAGCACTGCTGGTGTCTGTGTTTGCATTAGCATGGACCAACCCGCAACACACACAAGCTCAGGGCTTCTGGGCAGATGTAGATATACATTTGCAAACCGGGGTTAACAACTTTCACGGGAATTTTGACCGGCCCGGAGAGGCGGTATTTGACGAAGTTGTTGGAATGCCCTATCCGGTAGAAGGTTTTCATATTAATCTGGGGGCTTCGAGGCCTATAAATACGGCTCCGGATTATAATATCAGATTGCGTGCCGGCTTAAATTATTTGAGACACAGATCTCCAACCATTTCTCACCCGACCCCAACCACCGAATTTCGAACCTCATGGGTACCGGTTAATATTCAGAATAATGCAATCGGACCGACACTTGGCTTTAGCTTTGAATATTTAATGGGTGATAGTTGGTCAGTGGAGCCAATGGTAGATGTGGGGCTGCAGTATCATAACCCCAAAACAGATGCATTTATTGATTCCGACCATCAGATAGTCAGTAGAAATGAGATAGAAAACCAGGCTGGCGGAGTTGGAAGTGCACCATATACGTTGCGGGATTTCCCGAATGAACTGGTTCGGGCCGATCCTCAAGACGAATTACCCATGTTTATCCCATCTGCAACTGCAGGGCTTCGTATAAGCCGAAACTTTGTCGGGAGTTACCGCGCTTTTATGCAATATAGCCACCAGGTATTCCTGAATGATTATTTCGACAACTATGGGGAGGCTGCTGATTTCGGAAGTGAACCGAACTCAATGTCGAAGCTGTCTGTAGGTATGACATATCCCTTGGACAGGGAAGAGCGTGAAATTGCAGAAGACCGCCGGGAGCGAGAAGAGGTCGACCCCGAAGATGTCGTTCGCATGGAACGAATAGAAAATATTGCCAACCTGATTCGTACCGATGAAGACCTCCGTGAGTTGCAGTCATTGATGAGCGACAAAATTCTGCTCTATGACACCCCCGGAGTGCGTTTTAACGAAATGGCAGCTCAAGCCGTCGAGCACGTCGTTCAGCTTGGCGACAGTGATTTGATGACCGAAATGGTGGAGGTGCCAGGTGGTAGCTTTATTATGGGTTTGAATTCGGTGGATGAACTGAATATTCAGGTACAGAACCGAAAGCGAATTACCATTAATCCATTTAAGATTGATAAGTACGCAGTTACCAACGAGCAGTACCGAACATTTTTGATTGCCATGGAAGCAATGCCGGCTCCGGCTGCCGCAGAAGTCGAAGCTGCTGAAGGTGGAGTTGATTATGGCTCTCCGATGGATTGGGATGACCTGCTGGAAGAAGCCGAGCTCGAAGATTATATGGAGCATGTCGACCCGCCTAACCTGGATGGTCCCGAAGACCTCTTACCTGACAGTACCCAATGGCGAGAATACGGCTTAGATGACGTAGTGCCATGGGAAACTTATTTTTACGACCCTTTTTATGATAATTACCCCGTAGTAACCGTAAACTGGTATCAGGCAAAACTATTCGCAGCCTGGGCAGGAAAGCGTTTGCCAACCGAATCCGAATGGGAATATGCTGCACGTAGTGGTGTAAGTGGAAGGATATTCCCGTGGGACGGTCTTGAGGTACAAACGAATACCGGAGAATACAGAGCTAACTTCATGCAGGAGCGCGGCGTGTATGATAAAGACGGCTACGCTATCATGGCTCCGGTAGATGCATTTATGCCAAATGACTTTGGCTTGTATAACATGGCAGGAAACGTATCCGAATGGGTACTCGACTCATACAATCCAAGCTATGTTGTATTGGAAAGTGTAGGTACAGCTAATTTTGTTTCACCATCCTACTTAAATCATCAGGAGCCACGTAAGGTCCATCGAGGTGGATCCTGGACATCTACAGAGTTCTTTCTGGGCGTTGGTGTACGAAATTTTCAACATAAAAATAGATCCAACCCGATGATAGGCTTTAGAGCTGCACAAAGTGTTGCTCAGCGATATGGAGAGGATTTCTAAGGTGAAAAGCAATCATTAGCTGATACCCTTTCAATCAACAGACAAATCAATAAACAATCCATAACAGGAAGGTGAATTATGGCTTCTTCACTATATGAAAAGTACAGACCGAAAAATCTGCCGCTCGTTTATACGTATCGAGCGTTTAAGTGGGAGCAGTTTTTTATTGGCTTGTTTGGTGCCCTTGCTATTTTCGGGGTACTGCTAAAGCTTTGGGAACCAGCTCCGTTCTGGGGTTTGCTTACCCAGGAACAGGGAGACATGTTATTCGAAATTTTCATGCCTATCGGATTCCTCGGTGAGGTTATCGTTTTCATTATTATGGGATTCCTTAAAGGGGATGCTGTTATCGAAGTTTATCCTGATGAAATGGAAGACGAGGAAGAAGATGAGTCCACTGATCTGCCACAACTCGATGGTGGTATGGTCGTAAACATGGAGCTTCCGGAATCTCTCAAAGAGGTAATCGAAGAAAAGGTTTCTCAGCGCCTTGATGACAAAGTGAATGATTTAACAAACCTTTTGGTAGAAGATGTAGAAAAAACCAGAGGTCTGCTGACGGAGACCAATGAGATCAATTCCAAAATGCAAGAGATTGCAGAATCGCTGTCTGATTTCTCTCAAAAGGTTCAGACTGCCGGACAGAGCCTGGATCAATTTGAGCAGATTGATGCCGGGAACATCTCTGAAAATGCCAGCACCATTTCGAACAAACTCGAATCAGCTGGTTCAGAACTGAACAATTTCGAAGAAGAGATGAAGAAACTGTCTGATCGATTTAAGCAGTTTAACTCCCCCGGTAACTAATCGGGGTTGGAGTTTAAGCAGGTTATCTCAATTTTAATTTAAACACAGGAGTACATTATGGCCGGTGGAGGAGGAGGCGTACAAGGTTTACGACTCAACGTTATGACGGCACTGTATTTGCCTATTTTGCTCTACGCCATGTCAACCTATGACCTGGAGGGTAGCTCACTGGTATTAACCCAGGACAGTCTTGTTCCTCATGCGGTTCCCTCACAGAGCAGTCTTGCTGTAGGTGAAGAGTTTGAAGCTCCCATTTACTATGAAATTCTCCCCATTGAGCAACAGGGAACACGGCAAATGGGTGGCGTTGATGAAGAAGATGGTGAAGGTGGAGCAGGTGATCCTGATAAAGGAGCTTTTGAGCCTGATGTTATCATTGATGAAGAACACTCTCCTTCTGGGATGTCCTATGATGAATCGGACCAAGTTATCAGATACAATACAGCTGAAGTATTCGACGGTGAATCTTCCGATGTAGATACCAAAGAATTATCATTCCGAGCCGATATTATCGGGCAAACCGTTGAAGGTGATGAGTATACCTCTGAAGTAGAAGGTTCTTTTTCGGTATTCCGTCCGGTAATTAACGTTCAAAGTAATGTTCCGCCACAACTCTTTGCGGACTCCCGAAACTCCCTTTCATTTAATGTGCAGGGAGTTGATGAGCAGTCGCTTAGATTAAGCGATGAAAGTACCGGAGTTACTGAAGAAGGAAGTACCATTGAATGGACTCCATCCGGAGATACAACTGTAGTTAATGTATCTTATGAAGGCCCTGATGGAGAACTTCGTACCCTTGGCGAAGAAGGCTTTCGCGTTCGGACACCTCCCCCACCAACAGTGGGTATCAGAGAAACCGGTGAACAGGAGTTCCTGGCCGGTGGTGCTCGTTTGAGCCCGAGAGACGACTTCGAATTAGTAGTTCGACCGGATGATACATATCTACAAGGGTTTCCTGATGATGCTCAATATACAATAGGAAGTGTTCGCTTGAGGTTAACACGTACGGGAGTAGCACCGGAAGAGGTGGAAATTACTGCCGATCAGCTTCAGGATATGTATGATCAGGGTCGAAGCGATGCGTTGGATGAAGATGTTTATCGCATTTCTGCAAGGCGTTTATTCAACGACCCCCGTGGCGATAGCATGCAGATAATTATCGCAGATTTGGAAAGAGTCAATTACGAAGGACAATCCTTTACAGTTGATACCGACTTATTCCAGGATAGCTTCTCGTTTGATGCAAATTAATAGTTGAAACTGTAAATGCTACCACTTCAAAGTATAATTAAAGCAATTACACATACTGCCGTTATAATCGGGGTGTTATGTGTTTCCTTTTCTGCTGGTCATGCGCAAACAGTGCATGATTCCGAAGGGGTCTCCTGGGAGCGTACTCTAAGAATACAAGGAGTAATTGAAGAACAGGATCCTTTTAGTGAATCAATGTTGTACGATTTAGCTGAAAGCCAGGGAGAGGAAATAGAAGCCAGTGCTGATAATGTTCATTTTGAGGTGGTAGCTACTCACTTTTGGTATGCATTACGAGATTCGGTAGATGCCGCTTATGAAGACGGGAGAATCAACGGATATACGGTTAGAGACTTACCCGATAGGGAAAATATTTTCGTAGCTGGTACTCAAGTTACCTACACCGACATGCTGGATTCTCTGTCCGTTTATCTGGATGATGTTATGGATCCGGCGGATGATTTTACTCACATTCTGAATCTCGATTTTGGTGATATTGACCCGTATTGGCAATTCATCGAGGATATGCAATTTGATGCACAGGATGAAGATCCAACTCCAATTGAGGGTGAGGAAACAGATAGGTTTGTAAAAGACCTATCGCTGTTTTCCATGTATGAGCTCGAAATGAAATTTCGGGTGGATGAAACCGGCTTCGAAATTATCCCTCAGGCTCTAATATTGGGAACGGCTATGTTTGATGACCCCGCGAACTTTAATCCGGATAATTGGCTTGAGGGATTTCGATCAGATTTTGGTAATGGAGTAGGTCTTTATTTGGATCTTACCGAAGAGCAAACAGTAGATTTTCTGATAGAAACCGGTGCTCAGTTCAGCGGTGAAGAAAATGAAATCCCGTTTTACGATTTAATGACCATTTTCCACTACGATTTTAATTTCTACGCTGAAAGTGACAATATTCTGGGTGGAGCCGGTGATTTTGATTACGATGTCGATGATGTATACAGTACCATAATGAACCGTTATGTGGACTTTGCCTATACCCATCTCTACGGGCAACCACCGTCATGGTGGCAGCTGGGTGAGCGGGGACATTTTATAAATGGTTTGTTTGCCCCCGCTATTCCCGAAGATGAACAAGTTCCGGATTTAGAGGAAGAGGCTCAGGATGAACTTGATGAAATAGATAATTAATCTATTGTAAACATTGTCTGATATGATACTGTGAAGCTTAAAGCCTGATCGAATTCAATCGCTCAGGCTTTTTTAATTTGCAGGAGTGAATATCTACAAATGCCACATGCTTATCACCAAGACATCATAAAGAGAATGAGTCCAGGCCGCAATGCCAAAGCCCCGGTAAATTAAAAGTGCTGTCAGAGCAAGTCCGAATAAAAAGCGGAACGTAAATGAAGAAAGTGTAAACGGATCACCCAAAGGTCCGATATAGTGTACGCCGCTAAAGATCAATGCACTTAAAATGATTGCCAGAAAAGGGGGCAGCCATTCAGACAGAAAAAGCTGTCTAAACAGGAATAGAAGAGCTGCAACCAAGACTACCCGAAATACAAGCTCTTCATATACTCCTGCTCCAAGCGCTAATGCCAACCATTGAAGAAAAGTAAGCTCGGCGCCTCCACCAGATGCCATTGCGAAAAGCTGCCCGACGATAGCAGATACAAATAAAGCTATAACAACAGCCCATCCCAAAGATTCAAGTATCATCAACGTAAAATAGCGCCCTTTGATAGTCGGTCTGTTATCCGATTCCCGGAAGTAAATTACGATTCCGAAAACCACTATCAGAAATAGTGTAATGAGCAGCGTATTCGTGCCGGTCCAGGAAAAGATGGCCTTTATCCATATATCTGCAGATAATCGTATTTCCGCATCCGAATCGGGTTGGCTGATTGTAATCAGTAACTCATAAAGAATGAGCAGGGGCAGTACAGAGAGGTAGCTGTAAGTGAGGGACCAGGAGGACGTGAAGTAACCCTGAGACTTCATAAAACTCAGTCAATCTGGGAAAGCAACACCTCAGCAGGATCATCAGTGACAGGCAAGTCAATGGCTTCCTTAACAGCCCGGGAGACTTTTATTCCACTGCCTGTTGTTCGATCGTTGATCAATACAAAGACACCTTTTCCGTTGATCGGATTTTCAAGATAGACTATGGTTCCCATCGAGATACTTGAATGTGCGGCAGTTAAGTGATCCGGATTATACAGGTCACCGCTTGTGGTGGAAGTGCCAATTTCGTCATCATCATAAACACGGGCGTTTAATCCGTCGAGAGTTCCGTTGGAACCCGATTCAATCCGATATGGGTTTTTTGCGACATCAGAGCCGGGTGCTATTAGGGTAATCATGTCACCGTCTTCGAGATTATCGGGATCTTTGCCTGGGTTAAGGGCAAGGAATTCAGATTTGTCCATGTGATTATGACCGAGTATTTCATCAATGGATTCAGATTCGGAATAACGGTACGTATAGAAAGCTCCCTGTGGAGCCGCATCCTGTTCATCCGATAATACAGACGGCATCGATATGAAACTATGAACTTTTAGCTGCTGACCGGATTCAATGTCATCAGGTTGATCCAACTCATCATTTAGGTCAATGAGGTCGTCAACTGACATATTATACTGTCCGGCAATACGGTAAATGGTTTCGCCTCGACGAACCGTATGAATTTGGTGGGTAGAAGCTTCGGTTTCCTCTGCATCCGCAAGGGCATCAGGGTCAACTAAGCCCGGTTCGGTGGGTTGTATAGCTATATCAACAGGCTCTTCTAGCTCTTCTATTTCGACTTCTTCGGCTGAATAAATGGTGAGTTCCTGATCAACATTAAGGTCAGGAGATTCGAGTTCATTCCACTCTATGATGTCATCAACATTAACATCGTAAATTTGGGAGATACTGAACATCGTCTCACCCGCAGAAACCGTATGGGTATATTCTTCGAGTTCTTCCTGATCTACTTCGGCTTCAGGTTCATCTTCAACATAAATTTCTTGGCCCACACTTATGGAAGCGTCATCCAGATTGTTCCACTCCTGTAGATCATCAACACTTACATTGTACTGTTGTGAAATAGAAAACAGGGTTTCACCGGGTTGTACCTCATGTGCTTCCCGGTCAGACTGAAGAGTGAATCCGAGAATAAATAGAGCGAGAAAAACGAATAAAAGCTTATTCATCATCAAGTTGAAGTTCCTGTAATGCCTGTTGCAGTTCATTAGAAGTGTGATGCTCCCGTAGCCTGGTAGCAATACCTATTCCATTCTGATAGGTTTGCACGGCATCATCGAAGCGGTTCAGTTTTTCGTAAAGCTTGCCTAAATGGTAATAAACGCCGACGTATTCAGGATTATGGTTTTTTAATTTTAAAAATAGCTCCAATGCTTCCTGCAATTGATCGGTTTTCAAGTATTCAAGTGCAAGCGCAAAATTGGTGAATTCATCATCGGGATCTTGTTTTAAAAACTCCCGTAGTTGCTGTACGCGATTGGAGGTCATTTTAAAATCTTAAATAGGTTCGTATAAAGTGGACAAATTCCAGATCAATTCCAGCGAAAATTGCGTAATGCCGTAAACCTGTCGCATATTAATTTTATCAGGAGAATCGTGTATGCGACCGGTATAGGTGTATTCGCCTCCGTTGAGCCCGACTTTTTGGGTTGATAATGCTTCCGGAAGCAAAAGGTTGCCGGAATTATTGGGGTATTCAGCTTCACGATAGTAAAAGTTTAACTCATACTTTTCCGCAAGCTCTTGTATATGTGGGTGAATCTCTGAAGATTCATTCTGCCCGTAAATATCTATCTGAGTAGAGTCTTTTTGCCCGGAAAGTTCTGACAGGTTGATGTAAGACATCAGGTTTTCGTGGTCGGTCCAAACGGAATCGAAAAAGTTTTGGCGACCGGCATGATAACGTTCATGACCATTCCAGGCGGCGAAAATAATCGGGTATTCAAGGCTTTCCTCAACCTCCTGAAGGGCATTGGTGATTTCAAGTAAGACAGAAACTCCGGAAGCGTTGCGATTGGCCCCGAATATCGGTACGCCGGTATCCGGATGTAAGCCATGGCCATCAAGATGGGCTGAAACTACGATATAGGGGGAGTCAGGCTCGAAATCACCAAGATAACCCACTACGTTATTGGCGCCGGCAGTTTGGTCAACGTCCAGATCAATATTACCGGAAATTGAGGAGGCGTCTTTAAATAGGTCTTCTCTGTCGGAAGTGGCCAGAATAACCGAGGTTTCAAGTTGACGATCTTTTACGAAAGGCTGTACGGTGTTGCCGATGTGTTTTTCAGAATCCTGTGGGATGGAAATATCAGGTTCAAAACGATAGGACTGTTGTAGGAAATCCTGATACGAAGGGGGCATTAAAATTACAGCTTCAGCTTCCAAAGAATCAGCCCAAACAGCCGACGGATGCATTCCGTAGCTTCCCTGGTAAGGAGAAATTTGATCATCATAAGAAATCAATACAATTTCATCGGCGATATCATCCTGTTCATATTGATCATGTTGACCCCACTCAACCGAAAGCGGTTGGCCGTCAAACTCACCAGAAATTCCATAATGTGCGGAGGTGAATTCTTCAAAGAGACTGAGTGAGTCGTCATCGGCTACCAGGTATGATTCATCCGACATGGACAAACTGTGAATGTCGAATGACAGAAAGAAATCATCGTGACCGGGAAGGGCTGACAATCCGTTTTGTGAAAAAGCCAGCGACACCCAATCGGCAGCCTGGTGATTTCCGGGAGTTCCCATCTCACGACCATGAAAACCCGGTGATGCCAAATCACGAATTTGATTCAAAATCCGGTCGGCACTGATTTCATTGCCGATGTGTGAGGGCATCGGGGGGTGACTGTGCTGACCAAATCCGTTATTAGCGAATAAAACCGGTATGAAAAAGATCAGTAAAGTCTTAAGGGGTAAAAGTCGCATAGTGCTTTTTAACTTCATCTAAGGAGTCACCTCCGAATTTTTCGAGAAACGCATTGGCAAGAACAGGGGCGATGACATTCTCGGCAACAACAACAGCTCGTGGTAACGCACAAACGTCTGAACGTTCGTACCTTGTGTCAACGGTTTCTTTGGTATGAAGGTCTACAGTATCAATCGGGGTTAACATGGTTGGAATAGGCTTCATCACCCCGCGAATAATCAAAGGCATTCCGGTAGTCATTCCGCCTTCGAGTCCACCTGCACGGTTAGTGGTTCGCCGGAAGGTATCCTCATAGGTTATTTCGTCATGTACTTCATGACCAGGCCGGCTTCCGGATTCAAAGCCGAGGCCGATTTCAACACCTTTCATCGCCTGGGTACTCATGATGGCCTGACCCAGAAGCCCTTCAAGCTTACGATCCCATTGAGTGTAGGTGCCCAAACCGGCAGGAAGTCCGGTGACAATAATTTCATAGACACCGCCAAGGGATGACCCTTCTTTGCGGCGTTGTTTGATTTCCTCCGTCATGCCATCGGTTAAATCGGCATTCAAACAGCGAACTTCAGACTCATCAGCTTTTTGGTAGAGCGTTTCGGCGCCATCCCGAATGATATCGTCGGTTTCCCGGCGCACGGCATCCCAGGAATCATAGCCGTGAGACCCGATGCGCAAAACGTGTCCGCCGATTTCAATTCCAAATTGTTTGAGGAAAATACGAGCCGTGGCACAACAGGCCACTCTCATCGCGGTCTCACGTGCACTGGATCGTTCAATAACCGGTCGGATGTCATCGAAGTTAAATTTCTGAGCCCCTACTAAATCCGCATGACCGGGTCTCGGAACAGTGATAGGCTCTACGCCCTCTCCGGAGCCTTCAGCAGCCATAACCTCAGGCCAGCCGTCTTTGTCTTTTTGAAAAGCCCGGTTGGGTAGTTTCATGGTAACGGGGCTGCCCATCGTTTTTCCAAAACGGACACCGGAGACGAAATCGGGAGCGTCTTTTTCAAAAGCCATCCGCCCTCCACGGCCGTAGCCTTGTTGGCGGCGTGCCAAATGGATACCGATTTCCCGGCTGCTTAAAGGCAGACCTGCAGGTAAACCTTCGACAATTCCAACAAGTTCGGGGCCGTGAGATTCACCGGCGGTAAGATATCTGATCATAAAAAAATAAGCGGATTAAAACCTTTAAGTTTCAGGTTGATTAAAATCTGTTATAGTCTCATCTGAACAGCCAGCTGTGTAAGTCCACCCACATCGCTGTAGCTGTTATGGCTTACATCAAATCGAAAACGGTTTACATGAACTCCGAGCCCCACTCGAATGCCGGCAAGGTCAATACGGTTGTCAGCTTTGAGTTCCTCGTGCTGGCGGTGGTCATAGCCAATGCGTAGCTGAACGTTTTCGGTAAAAATGAATTCTCCGCCAAAAGTCAGATGGCGGAACAAATTTGAAGTAAAACCCGGAGCCTCTTCGTCGTGATGTAAACGTTGGTCCCATTGATTCAACGAGTGCATCGACAGACTCAGGCGTAATGGAAGATGCGTGAGTTCCCTGGTGATACCGGCACGAATATCTAACGGTAAAGGTTCACGGTCTTCATAGAATACCGAAATTTGCCGCCCGACATGATTGATTGACATGCCCGCATGGGTCTGGTCGTCGATTGTATAGTGCAACCCGGCCGATAGGGCTAATGCCGTTGAAGTGTAGGTATCCAGTGAAGATACCATCGAATGAAAGGATACACCTGATCTTAGGCTTTCGGAGATAGGGTAGCTCCAACCCAGTGTGGAGGCAAAATCATAAGCGCGGAATTGGCCGGTTTCATCACCTGAAGCATCGGTTCGGGTAAAATCACCATAATCCATATATTTAATTCCCAACGCGAACGTTCCGTAATCCGGAATGTGATAAACACCCGAGGCTACGCCGGTATTGACATCTGATATATAATTTAGATAGGAAATCCCGATATGTCGGTGTTGCCGTTCATTCAAATAAGCCGGATTGATCATAAATGCATTGACGTCGGTCTCAGGAAGGGAAACAACATTGCCCCCAAGACCACTTGCATACGCTGATTCAGGCGTTTGAAGGAAGCGAAATACGTTATCAAAATCTGATGCCGAAACCGTGGTCCAAATGGGAACCATCGAGACCAGAATAAGCATCGAGCTTTTGATTATCATTGAATATATTTGCCGGATCAGATGTGCCATACCGTTTCTTAAACTTATAAAAGGCACTTTTGGTGTTTAGAATGATTTAATCAAAGGATAGTTTGAGCAAGCTACTTAACGAACTTGGGCGATATTGCCGTCTATTATATGAGGCGCTAAGGTCATCCACGGAATTTAGCAAATATCGGAAAAACCTCATTATAGAAATGATCAAAACAGGGTATAATTCTCTGCCGATCGTTATTCTTGCAGGTTTTTTTACCGGAGCGGTGATGACCATACAAACGGCATATCAGTTAGTTGCTGCCTTTATCCCGGCCTCGACGATTGGAGCTATTGTCACACAGTCCCTGTTAATCGAATTGGCTGTGGTCATTCCTGCGCTTGTGCTCGCCGGTCGGGTAGGGGCCCGGATTACCACAGAATTGGGTACCATGTCAGTTAGTGAACAGATAGATGCTCTGGAATCCATGGGATTCAATTCGGTTACCTATTTGGTGATGCCTCGCATTATAGCCGGAGTTTTGATGTTCCCGATAATATATATCGCTGCTGCGGTCGCCGGGATCGGGGGCGGTTTACTGGCCGGTTGGGTGACCGGATCGCTTTCTATTTCCGATTTTATGATAGGCTCACGCGGCGTTTTTTTCCCGTGGGATGTAATGTTCGGTATAATTAAATCGTTTGTATTTGGATTCATCATTACATCTATAGCATGCTTTAAAGGCTACTATGCATCCGGCGGTGCTGAGGGTGTAGGAAATGCAACAACACAAGCAACCGTACTTAGCTGTATTTATATCCTACTTGCTGATTTTTCACTTGCAGCCCTTCTTCTCTAACCCAGACGTTTTATGATAAGAATTGAGAATCTATCAAAGAGTTTCGGCTCCAGCCTTGTATGGGAAAATGTGAACATGACCATTGAAGAAGGCGAAACCATTGCTATTATCGGGAAATCCGGCTCCGGAAAATCAGTTTTAATGAAGCACATGAATGCCCTGCTGGTGCCGGATGAGGGACAGGTCTATGTGAAAGACCGGAATATTTTTGACCTTCCTTATGCTGAGTTGCGTCGCATTCGACAGTCATTCGGCATTTTATTTCAGGGAGGTGCCTTGTTCGATTCCATCACAGCTTTCGAGAATGTAGCTTTTCCATTGCAATACTTTTCTTCATTATCGGAATCCGAAATCAGGGATCGCGCGATGGAATGTCTCGAACAGGTAAACCTGGCTGATATTGGATCAAAAAGTACAGCCGAACTATCCGGAGGGATGAAAAAAAGGGTAGGCCTGGCCAGAGCAATTGTTCTGGAGCCAGAGTGTCTTCTTTATGATGAACCTACCTCAGGGCTTGACCCGCAGACCTCCGATGAAATTAATGACTTGATTATACGTATGGCTGATGAACTCGAGATTACGTCGGTCGTAATCAGCCATGATATGCACAGTGTTTTGAAAGTGGCAGACCGAGCTGCTTTTATTGACAAACAGAAATTAAGCTGGTTCGGTACCATAGATGAAATGAAAAACGCCGATCATGAAGACCTTGTCAGGTTCATCAGAGCCAGTGAGTATCAAATTTCCAAAACCGGAGTTGAAAGTTGAATAGATTCAGTAACGAAATAAAAGTAGGACTGACGATCATTGTAGCTATACTTGTTGCTTTCGTCGGTTTCCGCATCTTACAGGATGTCCCGTTTTTCGGCAAATCCTTCACATTGCACACCTACTATGAGCGCGTTGATGGAATTTCTGCCGGAGCGACCATCTATATGTCGGGTGTAAAGGTGGGTTCCGTCAGACAGGTGAATCTTGATGGTGACAGTGTTCGGGTTGATATGAGCTTTTCTGACATAGAAGGAATCCCCAAAAATTCAAGAGCTGTTATTGAGGCCACTGATTTATTGGGAACTCGTGCCATCATCATCAGAAAATCCCGCGAACAGGAATTTATCGAAGACGGAGGCTATATTCGGGGAGAATTTGATGAAGGTCTTGCCGGCCAATTTCGACAATACGGCGATGATATTATGCCGAAGGTATCCGAATCGACCGAAAGTCTGGGTTCTGTTTTACGCGAAATTGATATGTTGCTCAAAGACGGAGGCCGCCAAAACCTCGATGGGATTTTTAGCAACTTAAACCGCACAACTACAAGTGTGGATCGGCTGGTTCAGGACAAAAACCAGGATCTGGCCGACGCTGTAGACCGATTCAACCGGATTCTTGCCAATGTGGATACCTTAAGCTCCGACCGGCAGGAGCAAGTGGATACGGTTTTGGTAAACCTGGAAGAAACCACCAAAGAGATGAAGCAGCTCTCATCGGAGCTGAATCAGCTAAGTGCCGGACTCAACGAGACGGTTTATAAGCTCAATCACGGAGAAGGTTCACTGGGGATGCTGCTAAACGATCCTTCACTTTACAACAATCTTGACAGTCTGGCCTACGGTCTCAATAACGCTGTAAAAAAGTTAAATGACGATCCACGCCACTTCATCAAGCATATGCGTTTGGTTGATATCTTCTAAAACGAAAGTGTTAGGCGCCTTCGTTATCAGAAAGCACTGTTATTGAAGTTGACTGTGGAAGCTGGTATATTTGCCAGCTATTTTAGAATTGAAAATTTTTACAATAATTAAGTTTACGACAGAGGGCATATGGGCTTAATGCAACGACTGAGAAGCGGAACCAAATACACGGTTTGGATTCTGGTCTTCTCGTTCGGAATTCTATGGGTTCTCGCTGATACCGAAATCTTCGATGCTGTAATGGTAGGTCCCCAGGCAATGGGCGAGGTAGATGGCGAAAGCATCGACTGGGAAGAGTATAATCAGCGGCTCAACATGTACACCGAGCAATATCGCGAACAAACCGGCGAATCCCCCGACATGGAGATGCGAGCTCAGTTCGAGTCTCAGGCATGGGATGATGTGGTTACCGATAGGGTGATGCAAAGCAAAATGAATCAACTCGGGCTCACTGTAACCGACTCGGAGTTGATGGATATGGTTATGGGCGAAAACCCTGATCCGTTTATTCAACAGCAATTTGCCGGTCCGGATGGTGAAATTGATCGTGAAGCCCTCCAAATGGCCATTCAGGATCCACAAAACGCCCCCGTCTGGATGCAGGTGGAACAGCAACTCAGGGAACAACGCCGCCAGCAAAAACTCAACCAGCTCATTGAAGCTTCCGTAGCTGTCAGCGACAAAGAAATTGAGCGAGAATTTAAGCGGCAGAACTCAAGAGCCGATTTTGAGTATCTGCGATTCTCTCTTAACATGGTTGATGAGGATGAGATTGAAGTATCTGAGTCTGAGCTCCGCGATTTTTATGACAAGAACCAAAAGAAGTTCAAGCGCAGCAAGACCTGGAATATCAGCTTTGTTGAATTCAGTAAAGAGGCCACTCGCGAAGATACTCTGCGCATGAAAGATGATCTCGCCCAATTACGGGATCAGTTTGCAGAAGCTGACGATTATGAATCTTTCTTAAGCAATAACAACACCGAAACCGGTCTGTATGATGACTTTCTCCGACCGAATGAGCTTCGATACGAGCACATGGAGGCGTTGAAGCTTAGTACCGGTGAAGTTAGCGAGCCCTACGTTTTTGGTGATCGGGTTCATTTGATCAAATTGCTGGAAACCCGGCCTTCGAATCAAACCTACTCGCGAATTCGGGAAATTGAACTATCCTTCTCCGATGACAATCGCGAAGAGGTAGAGCAGAAGGCAAATGAGCTTCTGGAAAGGTTTAACGGCGGCGAAAGTTTCCGTCACCTGGCCCGTAATTATTCAGATAACGACTCACGTGCAGAGCAGTATGGTGAAGCCGGTTTCATTTCGCCGGAAGGGCGCAGCTCCGCACTCGCCGGACCAATATTCAATGCTTCTGTTGGTGATGTCGTTGGCCCAATTGAGCACGACGGTGCTTTTTACCTGTTTGAAGTAGTGGATCGAGCTGATCAGGATATCAAATTCGCCGATCTGAGCTGGACGGTCGAAGCAGACGCTATGGAGACGATAGAGCATCAGGCGCGTGCAGCGGATGACTTCAGCATATTTGCTCGTGATAACGGATTTGAAGAAGAAGCCGAATATGAGGGCTATGAAATTCAAAATGCGGTTGCAACAGATGGTAATCCCGCTATATCCGGTCTTGGCCAGAGCCAGGTAGTTCTCAACGAACTGGAGTACATGAGCCAGGGAGAAATATCCGAGCCGATTGAAACCGATGGTTATTTTTATGTAATCCGCGTGGATGAAATCGTACAGGAAGGTTACCGATCCTTTAGTGAAGTTGAAGATCAGGTCCGTAGCTATGTCGTTGAACGCAAACGCATAGAGCGCTTAAAAGAAAAAGTCGCCGCCCTTGTCGACCAGCATGGCAGCCTTAGTGGTATTGCTGATGCTGAAGGCTTGAGCGTCGAATTTGCAGAAAGCATTTCTTTGGGTGATGATGAAATTCCTGGTGCCGGACGCGAGCCGACTGTTGTTGGCGCTGCTTTCGGTGTGGAAGTTGGTTCATTGTCAAGACCGATCGGAGGCGAAAATGCGGTATTCCTGATCAACGTTCAGGATCGTGTAGAAGCTGACCTGGCTGAACTTGACAGCAGCGAACGCGAGCAAATTCGTGAACAGCTACAGCAATCCCGAATGATGGCTTTCGGCAATATTTGGGATGAACGCATTAAGGCAGATATCGATATTCGTGACCACCGCGGATTTAGAAGATAAAACACCTTCCCGAATAGCTTAGTTTTTATGATATAAAAGCGGCAGGCCAGCAGGTTTTGCCGCTTTTTTTATTACAATTATTGCTACCGAAAATGGTATAATAATCAGAAAACTTTTACCCGATTATCTATGGCTGATACCTTCTCTGAAAACGATTTTAAATGGATGAAAAGAGCGATAGAACTTGCTCTTAAAGGAAGGGGATATGTAGCACCGAATCCGCTGGTAGGTTGTGTTATTGTATCGTACGATAACAAGGTGATTGGAGAAGGCTATCATGAAAAATACGGCGAGGCGCATGCAGAAATTAACGCCATCAACTCGGTAAAAGATAAAAGTGATTTCGTAGACGCAACGATGTATGTGACGCTCGAACCCTGCTCACATACCGGAAAAACACCATCCTGCGCGAAGGAAATTGTAGATTTACCTTTAAAAAGAATTGTAATAGGTATGGAAGATCCCAATCCTGTAGTAAATGGGAGTGGGATAGAAATCCTGAAAAATGCCGGTAGCTTCAAGGTAGAGAGCGGGTGTCTTGAGCAGAAAGTTTCCAGGATGAATGAAGCTTTTATCCATTATATGAGGTTCAAAAAACCGTTCATCACCCTGAAAATCGCACAAACTGCCGACGGTTATGTCGCGGCGCCGGATGGAAACTCAAAATGGATAACCGGGGAGGAATCCCGTAAAAAGGTCCACGAATGGCGAAGTTATTATGATGCCGTCATGGTAGGCAAAAATACGGCGGAACTGGATAACCCGAAGTTAACCGTTCGACACGTAGAAGGCCGGCAGCCTCTAAGGATCGTCATAGATGGATCGTTGGGTCTGCCTGAACACTTGAATCTTTTTTGTGATCAACATGAAGAAAAAACCATCGTGTTGACCCACAACAAAGAAAAGTACGATAAAACGGCCGACTCGATGTTACAGCTCTTGCAATCGGATTATTTCCGGGGTGAAACCATGCTGGTCAGGAATAAAGAAGGGCACGTAGATTTAGAGCACGCCATTGAGCTACTGGGTGATAAACAAATTACTTCCATACTTGTAGAGGCGGGCAGTCAACTGGCATCCGCCATGATTCGTGAAAATCTCGTTGATAAATTGCATTTATTCATAGCCCCCAAACTGTTGGGCGGCGGCACGCGTTCAGTAGTAGGAGTCGGTATAGACCGAATGGAAGAGGTTATTTCCCTACATGATGTTTCATGGGCCAATTGTGGTTCAGATGTATTATTAACCGGTTACTTTTAAAGGATTATTTTATGTTCAATGGAATTATTGAGTCGATGGGTAAAATCAAATCCATCAGCCCCTTAAAGGGTGGAAAAGAAATAGAAATCTCCTGGGGTAAATCCTCCGAACTCGGCATTGATGATAGCATCAGTGTGGAGGGGGTGTGTCAAACGGTTGTGAGTAAAACCGATCATTCGTTCACGGTTCAGGCTGTTGAGGAAACGTTGCGTAAGACCAGTTTTCATCAGTTTCAG
This sequence comes from Balneolales bacterium, assembly GCA_007135115.1. Lineage (GTDB taxonomy): Bacteria > Bacteroidota > Rhodothermia > Balneolales > Natronogracilivirgulaceae > SLJN01. The sequence goes on along the minus strand of SLJN01000007.1, from coordinate 714 downwards.
GAGGGCATGGCCGTCAACCTTGAGCGATCCCTGACGCTAAATCAGCGACTGGATGGTCATCTGGTACAGGGGCACGTCGATACGACAGGTACGATAGAGGCCATTGATGAAGAGGGGGCCAACTGGCTGTTTACCTTCAGTTTTGATGATGAAAACTTCGGAGATATGGTGGTCGGTCGTGGAAGCATTGCCATAGATGGAATCAGCTTAACCGTTGCACGCCTGGAAAAAGGCCGGTTTACCGTAGCGATCATTCCATTCACGTATGATCATACCTCACTTCATCAGAAAAAAGTGGGAGATTTGGTTAATCTGGAGTTTGATGTAATTGGAAAATACGTGGTGCAGTTCCTTCAGCGCAGAGAGGATATGGAACAGTAGAATTATCTGCGGCGGTTGATGGGGCTTTGGGTACGTTCTAAGTTATTCAACCCAGGGAGCTTTTGAAACAGGCTCTGTATCTGACTGTCGTTCACGGAGAGGCGGAACATGTAGAACGGGAAGTCATCGAACGGATTCCACTCAAAGGACAGGTTCCAGCAGTGCAAGGTTCGGGAAACACGGAAACGTGAAGGAGTCAATTCCATATCAACAAAATCGTATCCCATCTCTGTGCCGACCTGCCATTCAGGCGTAAGTTGAACCGAAATATTCTGGAAATTTAAAACCGCTGATTCACGGGTGGCTCCGGATGCCTGTCGACTCCACTGATAG
>SLJN01000327.1 GCA_007135115.1 Balneolales bacterium | reverse complement strand
TCATTTATTTGGAAAAGCTTTATTGTAAGAGTTGTGCAACACACACTGCCGGCGGATCCGCGAAAATCCGCGGCTAAAAATATCCGGATCCCGGATAATCCTTCCGCTATCGCTTCAGGATTTCCGGGATGACCGCTAATTACTTATCCAATTGATCTATCAATCCAGAATATCTTCGATTTTATCCCGCACGTCTTCGAGGTGGTAGCGGGTTGCTGAGTTGGCAGAGCGCCCTATGGCAGACTCCACATCCCCGTGGATGCTTCTCAGGTTTCCTCGGAGCATAGAACGGGTTTCTCCGGAAAGCTGGCGAATTCCCAGATTCTGTTCGGCCTGATCCACGTAGGAACGTTGCAGGTTTCTGCGGAATAAATCGATATCCACAGAGTTTGCTGATAACTCGGTCCATACGCCTTCCTCAAGATCCGAAAGCAAGTTGCTGATGGTATAAACATCGCCGCCGTTCATCACTTCGTTCTCGGCCATGCGCTTCCAGCGGGAATCACTCATCAACGTTTGCAAGACCTGGCGTTGACCCTGCTGAATTCGATCGGTAGCACCGCTTTCCTGAATCAATGACAACACTTCTTCATCCAGCAGATACTCAGGTGTTTGAAATGCTTCTTCGTTGAGGTAGGCAACGGCTTCTTCCTGGCGGTAAGCGGGTACGTGTTCGTAGACCTTTCCGTCCTGTCCGTACACTTTTCGGTCACCGATGACACCACCAACCCAAACGCCGACGTGTCCCAGCATTCGGTTGCGCTGCTGAATCACATTGTTGTAGAGTTCATTGAGGTCACTGTAGTCCTCGCCCTCGGTACCCGCAGCTTCCACGATAAATTCCATGACTCGCTTTAGGTTTTCGATGCCGTAGGTCGTGGATTTCACGTGATTATCCCCCAGTGACTCCCGTTGTTGCGTAGGATCAACCGCCGACAGGTTACCGAATCGCAGCATCGGATTGTCCTCCTGGCGGGATGCGATTTCATTCAGGTACTCACGCTCATCGTCGGGATCATCCACATCAAACGGGGTGTAGCCCCACTCGATTGAAAACTTGTCGTAAACCGAAACCTGCGGGAACATGTAGGCATCATCTCCCGGCTGAGCGACGTAGTTCATCCGGGCATAGTCCATAATGGACGGCGTTGTTCCGTACTCTTCGGTGAAGGTCTGGCTGCGGAGGCTGTCAGTCGGCACCGAAGCGCTCGCCTTCATGTTATGGGGATGACCAAGGGTATGACCGACTTCGTGCGCCACAACATAGCGTACCAGGCGGCCCATCACTTCATCGGGAAACGGAAGATCCTGCGCGCGTTCATCAACGGCGGCTCCTTGCACAAAATACCAGTTTCGCAGCAGGCTCATCACATTGTGATACATTTCGATGGAAGATGTAATGATCTCACCTGATCGCGGATCATTGACGTGAGGTCCGCGTGCATTGGGCGTTTCAGATGGAATCCAACGAACCATCGGAAAGCGGGCATCTTCAGGATGAAAATCGGGATCCTCCTCCTTGCTTGGAGCCATTTTCGCGACGATGGCATTTTCAAAACCCGCTTCTTCAAACGCCGGTTGCCAGTCTTCAATCCCTTGTTTTACGTATTCAACCAGCCAATCGGGTGTAGCACGATCCACATGAAAGGTAATCGGTTCTTTGGGCTCAGAAAGATCCGCTTCTGGATCTTCTTTTTCCAGGCGCCATCGTGTGATGTAGCGTCGCTCGGCGGCGCGGTGTTCATGACGGCCGTAATCCACTTGTTGGACGGAGAAGTACCCTACCCGCTCATCGTGCACTCGTGGCATCATGGGCTCTTCCGGCAGGCGCACCATCGAATGATTCATCATGATGGAAATGGTGCGGAGATTAAAACTGAGCGGAACCTGATCAGCTTCCATAGTCAGCACATTACGGACTTCAATATTATCCGGATAGCTGCGCACCGACTCCATATAACTGCGCTCGGAATCTACACGCCGACCGTTAAAACGCTGACGCGGTGACACTTCCGGAACATCTGTAGTAAACATCCGATTTACCTTGATGAGGTAACTGTCATCATCATCGCTGGTAGCTTCAATTTCAAAAGATGCGATGATCGGCTCAAATGTACGCGCTTCAACCGCCTCATAAATAGTAGCAGCGGTATCAGCGACACTGTAATATTGAACGGATCGCAGCAGGATTTTATCCCCGTTTTTCTCCCAGCGCAAAACCTGATTGTTGTATCGCTGTCCGCCGAACCCGGTGCCGTCCTGAGCTTTGGCGATACGGCTGACCATCAGAAATTCAACGCCGAGCTCATATTCGGGAATTTCAAAATAGTAGTCATCATCCTTCAGATGTACGTTGAACAACCCTTCCTGGGATTCAGCCTCTTCAACGATTTCCTCATAATCAGAGCGCGGGTCAACCTCCGGTTCTTCTGGAATTTCCGGCTCATCCGTGGCGGTTCCAAACAACCCACATGATTGAACAAAAAATGTGGCAACTATCAGTAGCAGTAGATATTGAAATCTCATTAGTTTATTGTTTTATCTTAGATTGTATCACATAATGCTCACCCGGAAATCACATACAGTTATTTTCGGAAGAGCCTCAAATTAACTGATCATTTCGTAAGTTAGAACAGTTTGGACGAATTCCCTATCCAATCGTTCAATTTTGTAAGAATTTGTGACACATAAATTGCTAATCCCGCCTATATCGTTGTTATTTAGGCGGTTTTTCATTAAAGTAGCCAAGCTTTTACCCTGATTTATTAACCAAATACCCCTGATTTATGGAGATGACTTTGGAGTTAGTTACCGGCATCATTGCCATTATTACCGTTACCTATGTTACTGTGGTTTACTACTTTTTGAGGGAAGTGGTCGGAAGAAAACAATCCAGCCGGGTTTTACGTGACCGTTTTTTTAAAGTTATTGATGAATCGCTGCTACACGGAGAAATTAAGACCTTTGAAGATGTAAAAGATCTCTACCTTGGCGTATGCAAACTCCGCCCCGATGATAATTTTGATAAAGCAGTAATTGTCCGGTGGCTTCGGGAATATATTGTCGAACGTATAGAAGGTGAAAAAGCCAAGGAAGAGAAGGCCAAAAAATCCAGGGATAAGGGATTGGAAGAACCAGCGGCTTCGACACCTAAAGATCTGCAATGGAAAAGCCGCATTATTGAAGTCATCAAAGAGTACGAAGAACGAAGCCCCTATTCAGGACTGCCGGACCTTGAACGAACGATTATAAACGACATCCACAAATTTTTGGACGCCGACGATAAGGATTCGGTCAGCCGCAAACTTTCCGAAATTATAGCCGCGATTCAGAACCGCCAGGAAGAACTAACTCGATTACGCAGCTCCAACAAGTGGGCTATACCTTTGTCGGTCATGGGCGTGGTTTTCGCTGTCGTGTTTGGGGTGATGCTTGTAATCATCGTGTAAAAGTTTTTTTAGCCGCGGATTAACTCAGATCCGCCGGTAGTGTTTGTTGCACAACTATTACATCATATTGGAGCTGTTTCATTTCCGCGCGACGAAGTCGCGCTGTTTTCCCCACACGCCCTGTCGTTTCGACTGGAGGCGAGGCTTATTATATGCATTAAGCTCGGTGTGTGCCGAGCCGTAACGGAGAAATCTGTCAAAACAAGCAATTCAACCTGGCAAAAATTTCTACCAAATGAAATTAAAAAACCAGTTCTACTGGCCCATGTAACAGCTTAATGGTGACAGATCCCTCCGCTACGGTTCGGCTAACATCGAAAGCATTATTTACAGAGTCAGCTCACCTCCGGTCGGGATGACACTGGCTTTTGGGGGGAGATGGGGCGGCTTCGCCGCGCGAAAAAAGCCTGAATTATGTTTCAGTTTCTTGAAAGAGTCGTGCAACAGACACTTCCGCGGACCCGTGTAAATCCCCCGACCTCCTGCGTCGGTACGGGGTACTGCGCGGCTTAAAAAATCTGAGGGTGGTAGTGTAATGGCTATCTGATACCCGTAAATCGCTAAGTCCCTTTATGCCTCCTCTTCCCGCTTCGGAATAAAAATGGCAAGCACAAGATATAGCAAAATACTGCTGCCGTAATACAAAGTGGCGATTGCAAAAGCGATCCTCACGATGGTAGGATCAATATCGTAATACTCAGCAATTCCACCGCATACGCCAAAAAGCATGGAGTCACGGGAAGACCGGAATAGTTTTTTCTTCTTTTTTAAGCCGAAATCATCAAGGTCGGCGTCGGTTTCAAAGCGCTGCTTTTGTTGTTTTTTCTGCTTTTTATTTCGGGATTTTCGCTTATTTCTCCTTTTGACGCCGGCAACCCCCATACCCAATAACAAAATCATCACACCGCCTAAAACCATCAACATACCGAGAAAATCCTGGTTATATATGCCGGTGCCGCCCGTCAGCTCTTGAATGCCTGCGAATATGGCAATGCCCACAAAAGCCGCCCCGACCACAACCGGAATATTGATTTTCCGTTTCTTTTTTTTCGGAATCTCATCTTCCTCAATGAATTTATCTAAGGTCTCTTCAAGATCCTCATCCCGGATATCGAAGTGATCCTGCAGGTCAGCCGTTTTTTGATGTCGTTCTTTGATCATAGCAATCCGAAAAGCGGTAAGTGTATATAGGTTTAGGTCTTATTGAAGTAAAAGTTCTAAACCTTGTACGGTAAAATATTTATTCAGATTCAATAACGGAAATAATATTGTTTTTTGATGGGGTGGGGATCAACATGGCAACCACCTCAACGTCATCCCGACCGCAGGCGCGGTGAGATGAGTGCTAACATTGAGATGTCAACCGCGCCGAAGTGGAGGGATCTGCAAAGGCAACCGGCGCTGATAGGTTAATGGGTAAGTTTATGGCAATGGTTCACCAGGTTAGATTCCTCCATTGCGTCGCGGCAGGCTTGGTAGCACAAGCTGCCTATATGACCGCGACTCCAGTCGGAATGACGTTGGGGGTTGAATTATGGTAACCACCTCAAACGTCATCCCGACCGCAGGCGCGGTGAGATGAGTGCTAACATTGAGATTGTCGACCGCGCCGAAGTGGAGGGATCTGCAAAGGCAATCGGCGCTGATAGGTTAACGGGTAAGTTTAAGGCAATGGTTCAGCAGGATAGATTCCTCCATTCCGTCGCGGCAGGCTTGGTAGCACAAGCCGCCTATATGACCGCGACTCCAGTCGGAATGACGTTGGGGGTTGAATTATGGTAACCACCTCAAACGACCGAGTAGAGGGGGGCGTTGCCTTCCCCCTC
>SLJN01000143.1 GCA_007135115.1 Balneolales bacterium | reverse complement strand
TTTAAAAATCGGAGAGATATACATACTGTTTCGTTTTTCATTATACCCTCCCACGGCCGGCATAGATGCTTTGATTTTGGCAGGATCATAGCCGCCCGTTAATGAGATTTCATTTGCATTATCCGGCACATCCATGACCGGTGCAAAGTCAAAAGCGGTAAAATCAATGGGTTTTATGCCGGATTGCAATTTTTGATGTGGAAACAAAGACTCTTTTACCATATTTACTCTATAACTTTGTCGATATAATCGGAGTTCATAATTCCCAGTGCACCCATGTATTTGAGCTTAAACGGGATCATGTCGCCGACTTTCAGGTCCCCGGAGTTTTCCCCTACATCAACTACGAGCATATCGGAACTGGCATCCACGATATTTAAATCATCCGTTTTGGGGATAAGATATTCCGGCTGAATATCGAGATTGCCGACATCAAGAATGGCGCGGTAGGCTTTTTTGCCGTACATATCTTCATCAATTTCAAAAGTGTTACCGGTCGGATCCTGACCTATCTGTCCGCTCGGTACCATTGGTTTTTCGTTGATTTCGATGATTTGGGTGTACAGCTCCATTACTGACGACTCCATGCCTTCAATCACATCACCGCTGAACAGGTCAAGGCCAAAATACAGCGTTTCTCCGATGCGGAAATGGTTTACCCCTTCCGGCAATTCGCCGCGCAGAAGCAGCGGTATGGTAACCGAGGTTCCTCCGGAAACCCAGGGGATGGTTCGGTTGAACTTGAGTTCGATGATCTGCTTATACAACGAAAGCTGAATGAGTTTGTCAGCATCGGGCATAATACCGTGCAAACAGTTAAGATTGGTACCCAGACCCACAATCGTGATGTTCGGCAGTTTGAAAATTTCACCGTAGAAATCAACCAGATCATCCCGCATTACCCCTTCGCGCAGATCGCCCATCTCTATCATGATGATCACTTTGTGCTGCACATTTTGCTTCTGCGCTACTTTGGATATCTCACGAATGGTTGATAGCTCCGTATTGAAGCTGACATCCGCATATTTAACCACATCCGGGATGATATCTTTCGGGGGCGGCTTGATATAAACCGTCTGCACATCCGGATTAATCGATTTCACCGTAGCCAGATTACTAATCCGTGAATCGTGAATTTCATCGGTACCGAGATTTATGACTTCCCGCAAAAAATCCTCATTACCGCAGAATAACTTGGTTACAATCCCCCAACCGATCTCCCGGTTTTTGAAGATTTTATTAAGGTAGTCGTAGTTGTGCTTTAACTTATCTCGGTACAGTTTCAGGTATGCCATAACTATTTATGATACCTCATTTCAAGGTACTTATTGGTGAAACCGATTTTCTCGTATAGATGACGTGCAGGGTTTTCCGGCTCAACGTGCAGGGCGATATCGCCATCAGCGCGTTCGATGGTGTTGTTCATCAGATTTTTGCCAAGTCCGCGACCTCGTTGATCACCCCGTACAGCAATATAAACAAGGATGTTCTCGGGGATGTATCCCCCCATTCCGGTCTCGTTGACTACAACTACCCCAAGTATCTGACCATCTTCGTGGCCGACCGCGACGAAACCTCCTCGACCATCATTTTCCTTGAAGGCATAGCGAATCGCCTTTTTGATGGACTCAAGATCATCACCAAATTCATCGAGATGATTGTGGAGGAATCCGGCCAGATCATCAAGTGAATAGGAGGCATCGTTTTTGTTTTCGGCGTCGATAATTTCGTAGTTAATCATAGAAGTTAATTTAGGTACGTACCCATACTATATTACTGATTTGCGGAGGGATATATTTTATCCCGATCCGGTTTTAACAGGGAAATCGATATAAATAAAATCAAAGCAAGCGTAATCCCGAATATATTAGGATCTAAGCCAAATGGCAGGTCTATGGCAAATTCTGTTCCGAGTCGATCATCAAGCTCGGCAAGCAAGGTGAGTATCAAGGTGGTGGCTCCTCCGCCGATCATCGCTGCCAGGGCACCTGCGCTGCTGCTGCGCCGCCAGTAAAGTGCTCCGACTACCGGCACCAGCAATCCGGACACCATAAAGGCGTAGGAGTAAAGCATGATCTCGAGAACCGTATCGAAAATGACAGCAATCAACAGGGCAATTACTCCGATCACCAGAGTTACCACCTGAGAAAAAAGTATGGCTGATTTTTTATCCCTGGCCCATTTCATATACCGGCCAATGATATCGGTAGACACATTTCCGGATGAAGCTACCAGACAGCTGTCCGCGGTAGACATAATGGCTGAAAAGTAGGCTGACATCATCAATCCCATTAACCCGACCGGCAGCACCGTTGCCAATAAGGTCGGTAGCCCCTGCTCTTCATGCATATCCCCGGCGGACTCAAACCCCATATCCACAAACATTCCCTGATCAGCCGCCACACGGGCAAATAGTCCGAGTGAAACTCCCATAAATGCCATAATAGGCCATTCAAATAACCCGGCCATGTACCAGGCTTTCTTGGCATCGGATTCGCTGCGTGTCGCATAAATCCGCTGATACAACGTCATACCGACAAACCAAATCGGGATAATGGTCACTCCCCAGTTGACCGCATCGGTCCAGCTGATGTTACCGAGCGAAAGCATTTCCGGCTCCACGGTATCGCGAATGGCTTCCATACCGCCGATTTCAAGAAAAGCGATGGGGATACCAATAAAAATCAGCCCGGAAAGTAACAGAATCCATTGAAACGTATCGGTGTAGATTACCGCTTTGATCCCGCCCATCACCGTGTAAACGATGATGATCGCTCCCATCACCCAAAGTGCCGTATTTAAATCAAGTTCCGGGAAGGTAGATGATGCCAGAACCGCTCCGGCCAGCATTTGGGAACTGGTAAACCCGAGATATCCAATCGCCGAAATCATCCCGGCCACAAAAGCCACTTTTCCGTTGAAGAAATACTGGAAAATTTCTGGCATGGTATAAAAACCCTGCTCGGTGGAAAGGTTTTTCACTTTGGGGATCAAAAAAACGGCAGCCAGCCAGGCCCCGACCAATCCGGTAAACAACATCCAGGATCCGGCGATACCAATAACAAACCCCAGCCCTCCAAGACCGATTGAAAACCCGCCACCCACATCGGTAGCCACAACAGACAACCCCACATGGGGATAACTCATTTTCCTGCCGCCGATATAATAATCTTCAGCGCCTTGGTTTTTTCGGTAGAAATAATACCCTATCCCCAGAATAACCAGGAAATAGAGGGCGAAGACGATACCGTCAATTAAAGTCATCTCAAGAGATCACAGGTTGCCGTCTGATGAGGATGCATTATAGCAGGAAGAATAGCTATCAAATACCCCTCAGCCTTCAAAAGACAGGGCGGTTAATGGTTTGGTGGATGTAGCATTAGGAATCACAGCCTCGCAATATCGCATGAAAATAGTGTTGATTATTTTTGGCGTTGATCAACTGTAAGTTATGGATTTTTCTGCAAAATCTGAAAAGCCGGATGGGAGGAGAGATCAATATGTCCGGTATTTTGCTATAGTGCGCCTTTGGTTAACTCAATGACATTCCTACGATAAATTGACCTTTACTTCTGCAATCTGATATCACTAATCATCAATCTGCTATCTCTTTGCACTTTTCAGATGCTTACTATAAATATCCAATTTTGCCCATAGAAATCATCTCAGCCGATTGAGCGGATATCAGATTGGTGATTGCAGATAGTAGATTGCAGAGGTTCGCCACCTTTTGCAATCTGATATCACTAATCATCAATCTGCTATCTCTTTGCACTTTTCAGATGCTTACTATAAATATCCAATTTTGCCCATAGAAATCATCTCAGCCGATCGAACGGATATCAGATTGGTGATTGCAGATAGCAGATTGCAGATGTTACCTAACTTACCTGGGAAACCGTAACCGGCCCTCTTCCGGAAAGCATTAATAGCTTGTTATTCATTTCCTTCAGGTAATCCATTCCGTACTTGTCATTTTCCAGTCCGTCTAAGAGTGGCTTTGGCAGGTCCTGTTCGATTTCTTCTGAGTGCGCACCAATAGCCAAAGCAATAGCTGCTACGGTGTCGGTGTCTCCGGTAAATGCGACGACTTCTTTAAGCAGCTCGCTCATCGAGCCGGAGTTTTTCAAAGCCGTTACAACTGCTCGAACGCACATCCACGACTTTCGCCCGACAACACCCTGCCAGGGTTCATCGAAATCATAGAGTAGTTTTTCGGAAAGAAATATCCCCAGCCGGGATTTTGGGCCGATTCCATAAAACATGTAGTGTGCAGCAAGTGCAACCGCCTGTGCGGTCTTTATTCCCAATTCTGTATTATGGGTAATACTTGCCTGAACTTTCGCCCTTTCCATCACCTCATCCATGGTTGATATGATTCCAAGCGGGGCCGAACGCATGGCGGCCCCACTTGAATCACTGCTGGGAACTAAGCGACTCAGTAGCTCTTTTCCTGATTCTACCTCTTGCAACAATTGGTATAATCCACTGGTGTAACCTTCTCTTGGATCACGCTTAAAACATTCAACGATCTGATCAGCAATGACCCGTTTTTTCCACGGTTTGTCAGACACCAAGACCTCAGAGAGTGCAAGTGCCATCTGTGTGTCATCGGTATACCGCCCAGGTTTGATGTTCAGTACCGGATGCTGCGGATACCCGGATAGCGTGTTGTGTTGCCGGACGAAATCAACAGGCATGTATTCGAAACATGCACCGTAGGCGTCGCCGATTGCTTTCTCGATAAGCATAAGCACCTCAATAGTTTAAATTTTCCAGGTGTTGCCGCTGGTAAACAGGTCGCTGATTTTTTCGTATTTCGAATTTTCTCTCGATTGCTTCAATCCGTCATGCAACAGATCATCAAACGTGGGCGCTTCAACTTCACGAAGTACCCCCATCGCGACCGGATAATCCGGTAGCTGCATACGAGCCAATGCAATTTGCAACTCAGGCTGATCATCATAAGCATCGTGCTTGAGTAGATCCGGATGCTCCTGTCCATTGGACTCTTCACCAAGAGCTACTTTTTCCAGATGCATATTTTTGGCCTTCAGCCCGTATTTTTGGTCTTTCCCCCATATCATCGGCTTTCCGTGCTCGAGCAGGAGCTGGTTATCATCTTTTTGTTCTTTACCGGTGATTTCTTCATGGATGCCATCAGTGAAAATCACACAGTTTTGAAGAACTTCGATGACAGAGGTTCCCTTATGCTTTCCCGCACGGACAATGACATCTTCCATCAACTTCGGGTTGTTATCCGGAACCCGGGCAAAAAAGGTGCCTTGTGCTCCGATCGTCAGCTCTCCGATAGTGAACGGATTTTCGTAACTGCCGTCGGGGCTGGTCTTGGTCTTTTGTCCCATCGGAGTTGTCGGTGAGGTTTGCCCCTTGGTCATCCCGTAAATCTTGTTGTTAAAGATGATGATATTCATGTCCATATTTCTCCGTACGGCATGAATAAAATGATTGCCGCCAATGGCCATGCAATCCCCATCTCCGGTCATAACCCAGACGCTGAGATCCGGACGGGACAACTTCACCCCGGTTGCCGTTGCTGCCGCTCTGCCGTGAATCGAATGGATTCCGTACGTATCCATGTAATAAGGCAGCCGCGAGGAACAACCAATACCGGACACACAGACGATATCCTGCTTGGGCTTTCCCAGTTGCGAAAATGCTTTCTGAAGGGTTGAAAGAATCACATAATCACCGCAACCCGGACACCAGCGGATCATCTGATCAGTCTGAAAATCTTTCTTAGACTGTACTACCTTTTCTGAATTTTCTACTGAACTCATAAAATCAACTTTCTAAATAGGTTAAGGTCTCATTTTTGATTTCAGACACAAAGAAGGCACGGGCCTGAATCCTGTTGAACTGATCATAGGTAAACTCGGGATACTGACTTCTCAAATAGGTGGCCAGCTGCCCGTTATTCAATTCACAAATCAGGATCTTATCGAACTTGCTGAAAATATCCGGGATATTTTCAGGCAGTGGTGACAAGTAATTGAAATGTGTTAATCCAACACCTTCAACGCCTTCATCTTCGAGTTCCTGAAGAGCCGTATGAAGCGCACCGTATGTGCTGCCCCAACCAACCAGTAAGACTTTCCCGGATTGGGCCCCAAACAATTTCTGATCGGGTATTTTACGGGTAACACGCTTTATTTTATCAGCCCGTACGGCAACCATCTTTTCGTGGTTTTCACCATCGTAGGTCACATTTCCTGTAATTTCGGCTTTTTCAAGCCCGCCGATGCGATGCTCAAAACCTCTGGTGCCGGGCGCCATCCAGTAGCGATTCATAAATTCAGGATCGCGCAGATAAGGCTGCCATTCGCCTTCCTCACCGTCGAACTGAGGTACGGTAATATCAGGTAGATCCTCCATATTGGGAATGCGCCATGGATGCGAGCCGCTTGCCAGGTAGGAATCGGTCAACAGTATCACCGGAGTGGTGTGCTCGATTGCCAGCTTACAAGCCATATAGCTGTAGTAAAAACAATCATCCGGTGAGCTTGCCGCCATAACTACAACCGGCGCTTCGCCATGTCGGCCATAAAGAGCTTGCAGCAGGTCACTTTGCTCAGACTTGGTAGGTAACCCGGTTGATGGTCCGACCCGTTGCACATTTACGATAACCAGCGGTATTTCAGCGATCATCGCCAGTCCCATCGCCTCGGTTTTCAGTGATGCACCCGGACCGGAAGTCGTGGTCACCCCAAGATTACCGCTAAAAGAGGCACCTATTGCCGAACAAATAGCAGCAATTTCGTCTTCCGCCTGAAAGGAAATGGCACCTACGTCTTTTCGCAATGAGATTTCATGCAAAATCTCAGATGCGGGCGTAATGGGGTATGAACAAAGCGAAAGCTGCTTGTTACATTTTTCAGCCGCTGCAAGCATGCCCCAGGCCGTTGCCGTGTTCCCGTCAATATTGCGATAAGTTCCACTCGGAATTTCCGCAGGTGGAATGACGACCGATGGTCCCAATAATTCGGTGGATTCCGCAAAATTATAACCGGCCTTCAATGCCTCAACATTGGCTTCGGCGATTTTAGGCTTGTTTTTAAACTTATTTTCCAGAAAGGTGATGGTATTTTCAATAGAACGGCGAAAGAAATATAGTACAATGCCCAGCGCCATCATGTTTTTACTGCGCACCATGCTCTGCATGTCCATCTCCAAATGCTTGAGTGCCTCTTTGGTCATTGAGGTCACAGGAGCTTCAACGATATGATATTCTTTGCGCAGCTGCTCATCGCTAAGCGGACTTTCTTCGTAATTCGCCTTTTTCAGGTTCTTTTTGGAAAAATTATCTACGTCTGCAATGATGGTTCCACCAGGCTTGAGGTGCTTAATGTTGGTTTTCAGTGCTGCCGGATTCATTACAATAAGCACATCGACCTGGTCTCCGGGGGTATAAATCTCAATACCACCTAACTGCACCTGAAAGCTGGAAACGCCCTCAAGACTACCCTGAGGAGCTCTGATTTCGGCCGGGAAATCGGGAATAGTTGCAAGATCATGGCCGGCAATAGCCGATGATTGGGAAAATAGTTCACCGGTCAGCTGCATTCCATCGCCTGAGTCACCTGAAAAGCGTATCACCGCTTTTCTCATGTTATTGGTCTCCACAAGTTCACTCATTTCGTAATCTATTTTTAAATAATTTCAATAATTAGAAGCCGGAGCAGAGAAAAGCGCTTTCCTGCCACTCCGGCTTACCGCGTGAGCAACCAATTTTTTCCTACTCTCCGTGGAGATAAGCTTTTCTTTCCAACAGCGTATCTTCGTCCTCTTCGTGCTCAGGATGCGTAACCAGGCATTCCGGTACCGGACAAGCTGCTATACACTGCTCTTCATCATAGTGTCCTTTACATTCGGTACACTTTTCAGGTACGATGAAATAAAATTCTTCAGAAATCGGCTCCTGCATTTCATCGGCGTCTATTTCGGTACCGTCCAGAAGTTTTACCGTACCCGAAAGTTCGGTTCCCTCTGACATCGACCATTCGGCCCCTGCTTCGTAGATGGCATTATTCGGGCACTCAGGTTCACAGGCGCCACAGTTAATGCATTCATCGGTTATTGTAAGTGCCATAATAACTGTTATTTGTAGTTACGGTTAAAATTGTTGCATTCGGGTTCTAATCCAGCTCACAAATGTGTTCATTCTGGATTTTAGTATTTTAGATGAAAAACTCTAAATAATGATAATTATTCTACGCACACTTAGCAAATTCCTGACTTTATTTATAATCAGTCTACCTTAGTGTGGTCAATAACGCGAAACCCATAGCTTAAAAAACAACTACTTGGATCTCGTACAAGCATTATTAATCCAGCTGATAACTTTGCAGAATTCGCAGGTAATTAGCACGCTCAAATGCAGCCGGATCTGCTACTGAGGATGAACTCATTGCACCCTTCATCTGATCAATGGAAGTGTATTCTTTTTCATCCATCCAGTTCTCCATTTCGTTGCGAATTCGCCGCAGAACACCGGGACCTTCTTTTAGAATAACCGAAGTCATCATGGCTACATCCGCTCCGGCGAGGATCATCTTAAGGACATCCCTGCCGTTATGAACTCCCGTCGTTGCGGCAAGGCTGCATTCCAGGTGAGGGCGCAAAATTGCGATCCATCTCAGCGGAAGTCGTTTTTCAAAAGTTGAACTTAGTTCCAGACTCGGCTCAACTTCCAGAGTATCGAGATCGAAATCCGGTTGATAAAACCGGTTAAACATCACCAGCCCGTCGGCGCCGGCCTGTTCCAGACGAACGGCCATATTCCCGAAGGAACTGAAATACGGGCCGAGTTTAACCGATACGGGAATTTTGGTCTCTTTTTTTACCGCTTTTAAATCTTCCAGATATTTTTGCTCTACATCCGCTGAGGTCATGGTAGGGTCAGCGGCAATGTAATAGATATTCAATTCAAGGGCATCCGCTCCAGCTTCTTCCATCTTTTTGGCGTAGGAAACCCACCCGCCTTTTGAAGTACCGTTCAGCGATGCGATGACCGGAATATTTACGGTATCTTTGATTTTGCGGATCTGCTCAAGATACTCCTCAGCATAGAGGTTATGATACTCTTCCGGCTCAGGAAAGTAGCTCAATGCCTCAGCGTAGGAGTCACTCGAAGTTGAGATTATTTGATCCAACGCTTCGTTTTCTCTGGCAATCTGTTCTTCAAACAGTGAATACATTACCACCGCGGCAGCCCCGGCATCTTCGATCTGCTTTACTTTACCGATGTCACTCATCATCGGCGAGGAAGATGCTACCAACGGGTTTTTCAGATTCATTCCGAGGTAAGAAGTTTCAAGTTTCATAATGGTAATCTTTTTAAAATTTCGGCTATATCTTACCTGCCATCCGCCGGCTGGCGGACTGGCAGGTTATTTAGATGGTGATTGTGGTGGAGCTTCAGGTTAATCAACTTCCGTTGGTAGTGGCCGGCTCATACAGATTCTTCATCTGTTCATACATTCGCCAGCGCTCGTTGATCTCCTGTTGTGCTCTGCCCATCAAATCCTTAGCTCGTTTCGGGTTGGATTTGGTCAGCATCAGATACCGGATCTCGTTGTAGGCGTAATCCTGAAACTTGATCTTCGGTGCTTTGGAATCCAGCTGGAACGGATTTTTACCTTCCCGCTTCTTCATCGGATCGAAGCGGAACAACGGCCAATAACCGGATTCTACCGCGAGTTTCTGCTGACTCAGACCGTTCTTCATATCATAACCATGTGCAATACAGTGGCTATAGGCAATGATGATGGACGGCCCGGGGAAACGTTCGGCTTCAATGATCGCTTTCATGGTCTGCATGTCATTTGCACCCATCGCAATGCGTGCGACATACACCTCCCCGTAGGAAGTGGCCATCAAACCGAGATCTTTTTTGCCGGTTTCCTTACCAGCTGCGGCAAATTTGGCAATAGACCCGAGCGGCGTTGCTTTGGAACATTGACCGCCGGTGTTGGAGTACACCTCGGTATCCAGCACAAGCAGGTTTACATCCCTGCCGCTTGCCAAGACGTGGTCGAGTCCGCCATAGCCGATATCATAGGCCCAGCCGTCTCCGCCGATACTCCAGACGCTCTTGCGCACCAAGTAATCTGCCAAATCCAGCAACCTTCGAGCGTCGGCATCTTTTTCATTCTTGAGGAGCTCTTTCAGCCTGGCGACACGTTCGCGCTGCTCAAAAACGCCCGGTTCCATCGTCTGATCGGCATCCAGAAGCTGGCCAATCAGTTCACTGTCAATCCGGCCTTCCATCTTTTTGAGAAGCTCGGCAGCCTGTTGTGCATTTTTATCAATCGACAGACGGAAACCGAGTCCGAATTCGGCGTTGTCTTCAAATAGTGAGTTTGACCATGCCGGCCCTCTTCCCTCTTTATTTTTGGTGTAAGGTGTCGTCGGCAGGTTTCCTCCGTAAATCGATGAACAGCCCGTCGCATTGGCGATTACCATTCGATCACCAAATAATTGCGATACCAATTTGATATAAGGCGTTTCACCACAACCGGTGCATGCTCCGGAGAACTCAAACAACGGTTCAAGATGTTGTGAACCTTTTACCGTTTCCGTTTTGAGTTTGGTGCGGTCCCACTCGGGCAGCGACTTATAAAACTCCCAGTTGTTTTTCTCATTTTCCAGGTGTGGCTCGATGCTGTGCATATTCAGCGCTTTCCGGCCGACTTGTTTTTTATCTTTGGCCGGGCACACCTCCACACAGAGCTCACAGCCGGTGCAATCCTCAGGTGATACCTGAATTGTGATTTTGGTATCATCCGGCCACTCTTTGCCTTTGGCATCCATGTAGCGGAAGGTTTCCGGCGCATCGCTAAGTTTATCGCCTTCAAACGGTTTCATCCGGATACATGCATGCGGGCAGACCAACGTACATTTACCGCACTGGATGCAAATATCGGGTTCAAGAATCGGGATTTCCTCACCGATATTTCGTTTTTCATAGCAGGCCGTTCCCGTTGGGAAAGTACCGTCCGCCTCAAACGCACTGACCGGAAGATCATCTCCGTTTCCTGCAATGATTTCAGCGGTGAATTCCTTTACAAAATCCGGTGCATCATCCGGTACGGGTGGTTTCATGGTCACTTCCGACCCAACTTCGGCCGGAACTTTGACTTCATGCAGGTTCTCGATGGAATTGTCTACCGCCGCATAGTTACTGTTGAGAACCTTCTCCCCTTTTTTGCCATAGGTTTTCTGGATAGCGTCTTTAATCAAATCAATAGCCTTATCGGTTGGCAAAATACCGGAAATGGCAAAGAAACAGGTCTGCATCACCGTGTTGATGCGATTTCCCATGCCGCTATCTTTGGCCACTTTATAGGCATCGATACTATAAAGTTTGATTTCTTTGTCGATGATCTGCTGCTGAACCTCTCGCGGGATGTGTTGCCAAACTTCATCCGCCGGATACGGCGCATTCAACAGAAACGTCGCGCCCTGGCGAGCATGCTTGAGCATGTCGAACTTTTGTAGAAACGTAAATTGATGACACGCCACGAAGTCGGCTTTATCGATCAAGTACGCGGACCGGATCGGGTTAGGACCAAAACGCAGATGTGAGGTCGTCGTCGCCCCGGCTTTTTTCGAATCGTAGACGAAGTAGCCCTGAGCGTAATAATCGGTATTTTCCCCGATAATTTTGATCGAGTTCTGGTTGGCGCTTACCGTACCATCGGAGCCCAGACCGTAAAACATCGCCTGATGTACTTCATCTTCGGTTTTCCAGGTGGACGGATCATAATCCAGACTTGAATTCCCTACATCGTCTTTTATTCCGATGACAAAGTGATTCTTCAGTTTCACTTCCTTCAGCTCATCGTACACCCCCTGCACCATCGCCGGCGTAAATTCTTTGGATGATAAACCGTAACGACCGTTAATCACTCTGGGCTCATCTTTAAAGGATTTCCAACCATTGATGCGATTCTCATGAAGAGCAGACAGGACATCCATATAGAGCGGCTCACCTGAGCTGCCTGGTTCTTTGGTGCGATCCAGTACGGCTATACTGTGTACCGATTCCGGAATTGCACTGATCAGAGACTCCATATCAAACGGACGGTAGAGGCGCACTTTGATCACCCCGATTTTTTCTCCGTCTGCCGTGAGGCGCTCCACGGTTTCATGGACGGTTTCGGCGCCGGATCCCATCAGAATAATAATGCGATCTGGATCTTCGGCACCATAATAATCAAATAACTTGTAGTAGCGGCCGGTCAGGTCACCGAAATTATCCATCGCCTGCTGAACAATCGCCGGGCATTTCTGATAATAACTGTTGGAGCTTTCCCTGGCCTGGAAAAAGACATCCGGGTTCTGGGCTGTTCCGCGAATGACCGGATTATCGGGAGTCAGAGCTCTTTTTCGATGCTCGGAAACCCGCTTTTCATTGATCATCGCCCGCATGGTTTCTGGGGTAACCTGATCAATTTTCTGGATTTCGTGAGAAGTGCGGAATCCGTCAAAAAAATGAATGAACGGGATTCGGGATTCGAGAGTGGCTGAATGCGAGATCAGCGCCATATCCATGGCTTCCTGTACACTGTTGGAACAGAGCATACCCATACCGGTGGATCGCATTGCCATAACATCGCTGTGATCCCCGAAAATGGACAGGGCATGGCTGGCTACGGTCCGGGCAGATACGTGAACAACCGTTGGTGTAAGCTCACCGGCAATCTTGTACAGATTCGGCATTTTGAGCAGCAAACCCTGTGAAGCGGTAAATGTTGTTGCCAGTGCACCGGTTTGCAAGGCTCCGTGCAAAGTACCTGCGGCACCACCTTCGCTTTGCAGCTCAACAACATCCGGCACCGTATCCCAAATGTTTTTCTGACCTTTCATGGACCAGGTATCGGACCACTCGCCCATAGGTGAGGCCGGCGTAATCGGATAAATCGCAATCACTTCATTGACGTGATGAGCGACGTATGCGGTGGCCTCATTGGCGTCCAGAGTCACTTTGTTGTTGGTTGTCATAGATTATCCTCCAATAGTTCGATCTGCTTTATTTATAATCAAATTCTGAGCTGGTGTTATGTCGGTTCATCCGGTTTTTCCAGGTTGATGATACCACCTCCGTTACTGACTTCTTCGGTGAGGTCAACTAATGTTTTGGATTCAAACACCTTTCTAACCCGCTCACGGATGCGTTTATACTCGTAATGAATCGGGCACGGATCTTCATCGGTGCAGCGCTTCAGCCCGATTCCGCACTGATCAAAAATATCCAGGCCATCGATGGCATCGACGATCTCGATTAGACGGATCTCTTCCGGCGGACACGGTAGCCGAAATCCTCCGGTGGGACCTTTCATAGAACACAGCAGTTTATGCTTCACCAATAGCTGTAATATCTTGCTTAGGAAATGCTTAGGTATCTCCTGTTGAACTGCTATCTCATTCAATTCCACATTCGTATCCTTTTGATACTGAAGCCCGATATACAACATGGCTTGTAGCCCGTAATGGCACGACTTCGAAAACATGAGCTTGCGTATTAAACTGCAATTGACTTGTTAGTTGCCGGATACTCTATCAAGTAGCCCTCCGGACCGGTTCCGGCGAGTCACTTAATCCGTAACTCGCCTCCCCATGCTGATTTTAGTTTATTATACAGACCTTACTATTTTTGGATACTATGGTCTGAAATGGGTTTAAAAAATTTTCACTCTACATGAGAGCGTAGCATCCAGCTCATTTTCAGATGCTGTTCAGCCAGGCCGGTTACAAAGTCTGCTGCTCCGGCATCACCATGCTTATCTTCGAACTCTTCAATGCATTCACGCAGATATCGGATGATGGCCTCGTGATCATTAATCAGGTTAGACAGTTGCTCCCGTGCATCGGTGGTATAATCCTGTTCGGGAAGTTGTGTCAATTTCTGAAAATCACTTAGCCTGCCATTGCTGATAAACCCATACATCCGGATGCGTTCGGCCACTTCATCCACGATATCAGCAAGCTCATCATATTGCTTTTCGTAAAAGCTATGTAACTCCGTGAAGTTGGCTGCCACCAGATTCCAATGATAGTTCCGGGTTTTGGTATGCAACACAAACTCATCGGCCAGCAGCTGCTGCAACTTATCGGAAATCGCTTTTCGATTATCTTCGGTTATTCCAATATTCATAAGGACTTAAACTTGGTTTGTGGACCTATATAAGATTTTTAGATAAAAAACTCTAAATAATGTAACAATTATTCCCGCCATACACAATCCGGGAACCATAAATCAACTGTGCAAGCCGGGGGCGTACAAAACCGGCCTGCACAGCTTTTCGCAATAATACAATCCAGCTTAGCCGAACTGTAATTCAAAACTCAGACTTAATCCAATTCCACCGATGCATCCAGTGAAATGATGCTGTTGCCTTCTTTGACATCCTGAATTAAATCGGCAAAAGTTTTGGTTTCAAACAACCCTCTGACACGATCTCTGACTTTCTTATAGTCATGATGGATCGGGCAGGGATTGTCATCCGAACACTGCTTAAAACCGATACCGCATTGGGTAAAAATATCCAGGCCGTCCACGGCTTCAACCACTTCCAACAACCGGATTTCCTCCGGGGGACGGGTTAAGCTGAATCCGCCGGTCGGCCCTTTCATTGACTTGAGCAATTTCTGCTTCACTAATATCTGCAGGATTTTGCTCAGAAAATGCTTAGGAATATCCTGTTTTTTTGCGATTTCAGTCAGCTCTACATTTTTACCCTTATCGTATTTGAGTGCGATAAACAGCACTGCCTGTAACCCATAATGGCAAGAAGTTGAAAACATTGAGTTGAATATGGTTTAGGTTAAATTTTCGGACTTAAAAACATCCGACTCTATCAGTCGTGTTCTTCCCGCTAAAATGAAAATAAGGAGAATAACGGTTTTTAAAACCAATTCACCCTCAATTTATGATATAGATATCTAAAAATCGAAAAAATCAGGTTATCAAAGAACGAAGGTTCAGGAACTGAGTCTTTCTTTAACTACTTCTCTAACCTCCCGGGCCAGGTTCATACACTCTTTTACATTATTGATGTCATTGCAAAACATGATATCATTATCGTCGAACATGTCTTTGCAACTACAGTAAAGAGGTGAAAAGTCCAGTTCCTTTACTTTCGGATCATGCTTTTTGCAGAGCGTTATCAAATCATCAACGGTAAGAGATTCGTCTGATACTCCGTTGACCCTCTGCGCATGGATCAGATACAAACTCGTCAAATAATTGTGCAGCGCCTGGCGCGTCGGCGCACAAACCGCATAGGCCACAACATCATGCGATGGTCTGCTGAGCTCCTCTCCGGCTTTTTCAAGCTCGGTTTCAGCCGCTTCGAATAGTTGGTTTATTTCTTGTTTTTTCATGGCAAATCCTGGCTCTTTTTCTGATGCTACATAAGATCAGGCTGAGGTAGTCCAAAAGTTATTTTTGGATTCATCATCCTCCCGAAACGGACATTAATTTTATCCGTTTGATTTCTTCGGGTAAACCAATTAGGCTCCCGAAGTTCGTGCTATGAGACGTATCCTCCTTATCGTTTGAAGTTTTTCTGATTCAGGATTATAGCCCGAAGATCTGAATTGAGTTTCGGGCAAACTCGAGTACCGGTGTGAAATAGACGCCGAAAATCAGGGTTGGTACCAGCAGGACCATCAGGATGATCTTGGAACTGAGTTCAAAGTTGAGCAGGCTGTCTTCTTCCTGCGGTTCAAACAGAAACATGTTCCGTACCACTCGCATATAGTAGAACAGCGAGACGATGGTCATGATACCGGCAATCAATACGAGTAACAGCCAGCCTGCATTTATGGCCGCGCCGAAGATGAACAGCTTGGCAATAAACCCGGCTGTTGGCGGGAGCCCGGTAAGAGCGACCATGAATACGGTCATAGCCACACTTTCAAGTGGAGCACGTTGTCCCAGACCTTTATAATCATCAATCTGCTCGGTTCCAAGTTTATTAGAAACCAGCATGGCCACGTAGAACGCCCCCATATTCATGAACAGATAGATGAAGACGTAGATCATGATCGCCGAGACCCCTTCATCGGTCAGTACAACCAGCCCCATCAAAATGTAACCGGCGTGGGCGATGCTGGAATAAGCCAGCAGGCGTTTGATGTTCTGCTGCCAAAGGGCAACCAAATTACCTACGATCATCGCCATTGCCGCCATCACGGCCAGAATAACGCTCCAGTTAAAGGCATCCACCAGCGGAAGCGCTCCGGCTATATCCACGCCGTTATCCAGAAAGGCCACTTTGAAAAACCGGACTGTCATCGCAAAAGCGGCGATTTTGGAGGCCACCGCCAGATAAGCGGTAATGGTGATCGGAGCGCCTTCATAAACATCCGGCGCCCAGAAATGAAACGGTACGATGGCGATTTTAAAGCCAAGACCGACCAAGATCATCAGACCCGCAACCAAAAGTACGAGCGGCTGCTCCACGCCGGCAGCCAGAGCTTCGTTGATACCGTAAATGCTTACAGCTCCGGTAATCCCTACTAAAAGCGAAATCCCGTACAACATAATCCCTGAGGATACTGCCCCGTAAACGATATACTTCATGGAGGCTTCTGCGGATTTCAGGGATCGCCGGGTAAATCCGGCCAGCACATAAGAACAAATACTGGTGAGCTCGAATGCCAGGTACATCAGCAGAACGTTGGTGGCTCCTACCATGAGGAACATTCCGAGGACCATCCCGAGGATCAGCATATAGTATTCGCCGATGCGATCCACATAATCGATGAGTTCGCGGGACTGCATCGAAAACAGCACCACGAGTACACTGGCAATCAGCAGCATGATCTTGAAAAAGAC
The DNA here is from genome assembly GCA_007135115.1 of Balneolales bacterium. GTDB lineage: Bacteria > Bacteroidota > Rhodothermia > Balneolales > Natronogracilivirgulaceae > SLJN01. The sequence continues at coordinate 1,400 of SLJN01000143.1, read as the reverse complement.
GGCGAACGGATCAACGGCCAGCATGTCGCTGAAAATGGAGAGTTCGCTACCGGTCTGGGCAACTACCAATACTCCGGTGATCACCAGTCCTCCGAGGACGATCCAGCCAATGGCATGGCTTTCCTTTTTCAGAACAAGATCCGCGATTATTGCCACACACAAAGTAAGTGTAATGGCAATTTCGGGATATAAATGGCTTATGCTATTAATTATATGTTCAACCATAAACAGGGTTCCTGTTCTTGAGTTTGCGTTGTCATGCCATTAGTTCAGTTAACTCCATTGACTACCTCTACCAGGTAGCTCAGCGATGTATTCATCAGCTCAATGGCCGGCGCCGGGTAGACACCCAGGAATATGATGATCACAATCAGCGGGACGAAGCTCACCATTTCGCGCCGGGTGAGATCCGGCAGAGTTGAGTGCTGCTCCTGGAGCGTACCCAGAAATACCCGCTGGATCGACCACAAGATGTAGCCGGCGGTGATGATGATTCCCAATACGGAGATAATCGCGATCCACCGGAACGAATCGAAGGCTCCGAGGAAGGAAAACAGCTCGCTCACAAACCCGTTGAGGCCAGGCAGACCAAGAGCGGCAAACAGACCAACTGCTGCTATTCCGGTATAGCGCGGCATCTGGTTGGCAAGTCCGCCGAAGTCATACAATCCGCGTTTACCAGTTCGATCGTAGATCACCCCGACCATAAGGAAGAGTACGGCGGTGATGACACCGTGATTAAACATCTGCAGTACACCGCCGACCATTCCCTGGGTATTCAGCGCGGCGATTCCGAGCACCACAATTCCCATGTGAGATATGGAGGAATAGGCAATGAGCGACTTGAAGTCTTTTTGGGCCATCGCGCAAAGCGCTCCGTAAATAATGCTGATCGCACCGAGTACCGCCATCAGGTACATGAAATAGACGGTGGCATCGGGGAAGATCGGGAAGCTTATGCGAAGCAGTCCGTAGGTACCGAGCTTCAACAGGACGCCGGCCAGAATCACACTGATGGGCGTCGGCGCTTGCACGTGGGCATCCGGAAGCCAGGTGTGGAATGGGAACAGCGGCACTTTGATCGCAAAGTTGATAAACAGGGCCAGCCATGCCACGTAGCGCCAGGTGGTATCCATACCAGCCAGGATAGAGCCTTCAACAAAATATTCGGGCTGCATCATGTGCAGGATGTTGAAGGTGTGTACCGATTCTCCGGTAGCCGGATCGGTATAAGCGACACTGAAATAGAGTGCCAACATCGTCAACAGCATGAGGATACTGCCGACAAAGGTGTAGATAAAAAACTTGATGGCGGCATATTCACGCCGCGGTCCGCCCCAGATACCGATCAGAAAATACATCGGCAGAAGCATGACTTCCCAGAAGATGAAAAACAGGAA